>JAISIG010000019.1 GCA_031262135.1 Endomicrobium sp. | reverse complement strand
TAATTTACTTTCTGTTATTCAAATTGTTAATATACTTTATATTATATAATAATAAAATACTATAACATTAGTTTATAAAAGATGAGACATAAAACGATAAAACAATATAAACATACTATTGTAATTGTCTATAATAAGCATAAAAAGAATGCAAAAAATGTAGCCCTAAATACTTCTATATATTTTAAGCGATATCAATATAAAGTCTTCATTAATAATTCTATGTTAATCACACCACGGAAAGCTGATTTTGTGTTATCAATAGGCGGTGATGGAACTATGCTTAAAGTAATACGGTCTTTTGCACCATTATCAGTACCAGTAAAAGGTATTAACATAGGAGCTTTAGGATTTTTAGCTGATACTAATGTAGATGATATTGTTCAATTATTAAAAGATCTCTTGTCATCTAATTTTACAATTGAAAAAAGAAACCTTCTTGCAATTGAGTTCAATTTGAATAATGTTAAAGTTAAACAAATAGCTGTAAATGATTGTATAGTAAAATCATTGCATGCTAACAAACTGATAATAGTTAATGTAAAGATAAATAATACTTTTATGAATAGCTACAAATGTGATGGAATGATTATAGCTACTGCTACTGGGTCTACAGCTTACTCCCTGGCTTCTACTGGTCCTATCTTATATCCAACTTTACCTGTGTTCATTCTCACAGCAATATCTCCACATACATTATCACAAAGATCTATTGTTATATCAGATAAAAATAGTATTTCATTTATTCCTAAAAACAAAAGCGAATACAAAAAGATCTTAATATCAATAGATGGGCAGAAAAATTATATTCTTAACAATGGAGAAGAAATCAATTTTAGTCTTTACACCACACCATTTCAATTAATAAAACAACACAGTTGTCAATCTTTTTTTTATACTTTAAGATCAAAAATGCATTGGGGAATATAAAAAAAAGAATACCTAAAGACACTAAAAAAAACTCCGGGACTAGGATTCGAACCTAGACAAAGGGATCCAAAATCCCTTGTGCTACCTTTACACAATCCCGGAAAATCATTTTTGAATTTTGCAAGAAAAATTTTGTTATAAAATGTTTTGTGTTAACTATAAACTTTTATTTATTTTAATATTAGCTTTTGCCCTTAAAGATTTAATGTATTCATTGTATGCTTTTTGCAAACGATTGAAATATAATATATCTGACAAATACTTCTTAGAATTATTATAGTTGATATCTTTTTTTGCATATTTTTCTTCAACTTTTACAAAATGATATCCATTCCCTGTTTGAATAGGATCTAAAGTACAGTTTCCAACTTTCATATTAAAAATCCTATTACTAATTTTACTTGGAAGATCATTTATATATATAATTCCCCAATTTCCATTATTTGGGCTATCAGAATATTTTAATGCTATACTAGAAAAAGATTGGTGTTTATGAAGAGCTGATTTTATGTTATTAAGTTTCGTTTGTATAGCTTTTTTTTGTGCTACGGAAACATTTTTAGGTACTGAAACAAAAATTTGCCTCACTTTAATGTGTTCACTTAAAAGTCTTTTTAATCCTTGTGCAGTGGTAATAATATCCTTATTTTGTGCTAATTCTTGTTTTCCTTTTGGAGAAGATAGTAAATATTTTACTACTCTATTGTAAAAAGATCTTATATCTACATCTGTGGGTTTCTTCACTTTATTATTTACTGATCTTTGAATAAGCCTTGCAATAATTAACCTTTCCTTTATAGAGCTTTTGAGTATATCAATAGTAAGATGATTTTTCTTTAATTCATTATTAAATTCATACTCACTATTAAATATTTTTCTAAATTGATTTATTTGGTCTTGTATTTCATTAGTCGTAACTTTAATGCCTAATCTCTTTGCCTCTTGTCTTAAAAGAATATATTCAATTTGTTGATTTAAGATAAAATTTCGTAATTCATTTACTTTAATTTTAGTTTGTCCTGCATTACTAGATATTTGTTTAAATTTAGTAAGAGCAGGATAAAATATAGCATCAAATTCAGATGCAAGAATTGGTTCGTTATTAACAATAACTAGAACTCTATCTGTCCCTAATTGAGGTTTATTCACTGCAAAAATAACTTTTGCATTAATTATAAATGATAAAAAAGATGCAAGTAGAGCTAAAACAAATTTCCTCATTACATACTCCTTGTTAAGCGAATAATCAGCAAAGACTACATTAATTAAAGGGAATTTTACTAATTTGTACTCTCTTAGTCAAATTCTATTTCATTATACATTAAAACGGAAATATACAATGTCACCGTCATGAACTAAATAATCTTTCCCCTCTGTTCTAATTAAACCATTATTTCTTAGAATAATCTCATTTTTAAACTTAAATAAATCATCATAAGACATAATCATTGCACATATGAAACCTCTTTTAAAATCTGAGTGAATCATATTAGCGGCATCTATAATAAAAGATCCATTCTTTATTCCCCATGCTCTAACTTCTTTTTCCCCAGCAGTAAAAAATGTTATTAGATTTAACAACTTATAACTACTTGTAATTAAAGTATTCAATCCTGGTTCATGTAAACCAAACTCATTTAAGAAAAAGTTGCGATCTGCTCCAGTTAATTTAGAGACTTCTTCTTCAATTTTGGAGCATATTTGAATAGAATATGTTTGGTCTTTTTGTGCAAATATTTGCATTTGTTTAATGTACTGATTATTAATATCATACATACTTGATTCATCAACATTGGATACATATAAAACTGGCTTTTCAGTAAGTAAACAACAACTTTTCAAGAAATAAGCTTCAATATTATCTTGTAAAGGCATTGTTCTTATTGGATTCCCATTATTTAAATGATTAATAATTCTTTCTACAAATTTTATATTATCACATGCAACAGTCTTATTACTACGTTTCAATCTATCAAACTTTTTGATCATTGATTCTAAATCAGCTAAAATGAGTTCCGTATTAACTGTTTCTATATCTCTTACGGGGTTTACATCACCCATTACATGAGTAATACTTCTATCCTGGAAACATCTTACTACATGTACTATAGCATCACTTTCCTTTATATTTTGTAAGAATTTATTTCCTAATCCTTCACCTAAAGATGCTCCTTTGATTAAGCCAGCGATATCAACAAACTCTACTTTTGTTTTAATTGTATTTTGGGCTTTATAAAATAACTTTAGAAAATCTATACGTTTATCCGGAACGTCTACAATGCCTGTATTTGGAGATATAGTACAGAAAGGATAGTTACAAGTTTCAACACTAGCCCCTGTTAAAGCATTAAATAATGTTGATTTCCCTACATTTGGTAAACCAACTATACCAATCTTCATATTAAATATACTCCTAAAGGATTTAAACTCTACGTATAATATGGTAAAATAATAAAATTATTATATAATATTTATGTTAATAAATTTTATTAAGAGAGGGATAAGCTATTATGCTAAGACCAATTAGAATAGGGATCAATGGATTTGGAAGAATAGGCCGTTTAGTATTTCGCGCAGCACAAAACAACTCTAGTAGTATAAAAGTAGTTGCTATAAATGATTTAATTGACATTGAATATATGGCTTATATGTTGAAATATGATTCAGTACATGGAATTTATAATGGTGATATTAAAATACAGAACAAAAATTTAATAGTCAATGGAAACGTTATCAGAGTCACAGCCGAAAAAGATCCATCAAACTTAAAATGGAGCAATCTTGATGTAGAATACGTTGTAGAATCAACTGGATTATTTCTTTCACAAGAAAAAGCTAAAGGTCATATTCAAGCAGGGGCAAAATACGTTGTTATGTCTGCTCCATCTAAAGATGATACACCAATGTTTGTATGCGGTGTAAATTTAAATAGTTATATAAAGGGAACTAGATTTGTATCTAATGCCTCATGTACTACAAATTGTTTAGCTCCCATTGTTAAAGTTTTAAATGATAATTTTGGAATTATGAATGGCTTAATGACAACTGTACATGCTACAACAGCTACACAAAAAACAGTTGATGGTCCATCGATGAAAGATTGGAGAGGTGGTAGAGCTATTTTAGGAAATATTATTCCATCATCTACTGGCGCTGCAAAAGCTGTGGGTAGGGTCATTCCAGAGTTATGTGGCAAATTGACTGGAATGGCGTTACGTGTACCTACCCTAGATGTATCAGTAGTTGATCTAACTGTTAATTTACAACAATCTACCGATTATGAAAAAATAAAAAAAGTTATGAAAATAGCTGCAGAAAATGAACTTTTAGGAATACTTGGCTATGTAGATGAGGAAGTAGTATCTTCTGACTTCATATCAGATGCAAGAACCTCAATTTTTGATGCTAAAGCTGGAATTGCTTTAACAGATAAATTTGTTAAAGTAATTGCATGGTATGACAATGAATGGGGATATTCCAATAAAATTTTAGATTTAATCTTACATATGGATAAAGTCAATAGTAAGTAAAAATTGGTGAAATAGGATTATTACTAATGAAACAAACATTAAAAAATATTGATGTAAAAAATAAAAAAGTTATTGTACGTGTTGATTATAATGTTCCACTTAATGAAAAGTTTGAAGTCGCTGATGATGAAAGAATACAAAGGACAATACCTACTATTAAATATCTTCTTGAGAACGAAGCCTCAATTATACTAATATCTCATTTAGGTAGGCCTAAAGGGAAATATATGTCTAAGATGAGTTTATTCCCTGTAGTAAAGCATTTAAGTGATTTACTTAATATCAATGTAAAATTTTTAAAGAATGATTGTTTTAGTGAAGAAACCCACAAAGGAGTAGCTGGTTTAAAAAAAAGGGAAATATGTTTATTGGAGAACTTACGCTTTCGTCCTGAAGAAGATGGTAAAAATCTTGCAGGTATAAAAGACGAAATAGCCATGAATAAGTTTGCAAAAAAAATGGCATCAATGGGCGATATTTTTGTCCAGGATGCTTTTGGTATTTTACATAGACGACAGGCTTCTACTATAGGAATTGTTAAATATGTTAATGAAGTATGTATAGGTTTCTTAGTTGAAAA
>JAISIG010000004.1 GCA_031262135.1 Endomicrobium sp. | reverse complement strand
TGTTACAGGATTTCTGACAGGCTGGTTAGATGCATCAGCTAAGCTTTGCGAATCTACAATAGATTCTCTAACTATTACTACATGTGCCTCTATACGCGGATCAAAACTTACGAAATCGCCTCCCTCTTTAAGCTGTATTGCTTCCCAAACTTTTGGCCCATAATATATATATCTTTTACTCAACCTTAGTCTTTCTCGTTGAGCATTAGCATCGTTAGCAGCATTTTCTGCTGTTGTTTGTTGAAACCCATGTAAGATAGCATTAACTCCAACATTAGCATAATATGGCAAACATCCATATACAAACACTCCTGCACCAAATAATGCCAAGCCGCCTAAAGCAAGCACTGGAACAATTTCTTTCTTACAAAACTGACATATTGTATCCCAAGTAGTAAATGGTTTAAGATCACGTGATGGATTTGGTGTTCCATAGATATGCTGATAAAATTCAGGAGTAAATGTTGTAGTATTGTCATTTTTAATTTTTTCCCATGTCTCAGGATCAATGCTATTTGGGCATCTTGCAAAACTATCAAAATTGTGAACAGAGACATTATTGGTAAAAGAATGATCATTAGATTGAATTATACCAACAGCATATAATGGCATATAGGAAATAATAATAGCTAGAAATGTAGATAAACTTTTAAGTTTAATTTTTGACATTACTAAAATCCTCCTTACTTTTATTTATTATATTTAAGGCAAAGCTTATTCTATTAACAACTTCCTCTTTGCCAAGAATTTCCATCATATGAAATAGACTTGGCCCACTCATTTTTCCAGCAACAGCTATACGAATGGGATGAAATACTTGAGACGTTTTTAAATTATATTTTACTGCCAAATTCCTGGCATATAATTCTAAAGTTCCAGCTGAAAAATTATATTGTTCATGTTCACTAAAATTTTTAAGACTTTCAATTAATACTAGCTCTGAATTAACACTAAATAATATTTTTTTTATTTTATCATCATTATACATCAACTTATAATTAAAGAATAAACAAGCTACTTGCATAATATCATTTAACGTGTTAAATTTATTATGCTCTAATGTAATAATTTTTTTCAATGTTGCAATATCCCAGTTTTGTACAATATGATTTAAATGAACATATTTGACCCAATCGATAAATAATTGATATATTTCTTCAACAGATTTTGTATGCATCTTCTCTTTATTTATCCATACCAATTTTTTTACATCAAAGATAGCAGGATTTAAACTACATCTTTGTATAGAAAATTTTTGTTGTAATTCATTTAATGTAAAAATTTGCTGACTATCAGTAGTAGACCATCCAAGCAATGCAATATAATTTAATAAAGCTTCTTGCAGATATCCTTCTCTTCTATATTCTAGAACTGATAATGTACGTTCTCTTTTAGACATTCGTTTCCCATTATTGTCTAATATCATTGATATATGTGCAAAATAAGGAATTTTCCATCCTAAAGCATTATAAATAAAAACTTGTTTTGGACAATTAGACAAATGATCATCTCCTCGTAATATGTGTGAAATTTTCATATTGTAATCATCTACTACACAAGCTAAATTGTATGTTGGAGTTCCATTTGCTCTCAAAATAATAAAATCGCCAAATAATGTATTATTGAATACTATACGTCCTTTTATCAAGTCATTAATTACTGTTGTGCCTACTTTTGGAACTATAAATCTAACTACTGGATTTTGATTTAACTTCTTTTTCTCATCAAGTTGTTTTAGCGATAGTTCTTTGCAATTACAAATATATTTGAATGGCTTTTTTTTCTTTTGTGCATTTAATTTATTTTTAGATATTTTTTCTTTAGTACAATAACAGTAATATGCACTCTTATTTTTTAAAAGTTGGGAAATATATTTTAAATATAAATCGTTACGTTGCATTTGAAAAAATGGGCCTTCATCCCATTTTAAATTTAACCATAACATTGTATCTAAAACAATTTTTACATATTCTTGTGTTGAACGCTTTATATCAGTATCTTCAATTCTTATAATAAACTTCCCATTGTAATGTCTTGCAAATAGCCAATTAAATAAAGCTGTACGAACACCTCCTACATGTAAACTTCCTGTAGGTGATGGAGCAAAACGTACTCTAACATTTTGATTATTATTTAGCATATTATATTAATTAATATATAATTTTATTTAATGAGTATTCTACAATATCTGTAGCTCCATTACGTTTTAAAATAGGAATAATCTCTTTTACAAGTGTTTCTTCTAATATAACTTCTATAGCATACCAATCATCTCCATGTAATTTCGCAACAGTAGGTTTTTTAAGAGATGGTAAAATTTGAATAATTTTTGTAAAATTTTTGTTTGAGACGTTTAGTTTAAGTCCTACCATATTTTCAGCTCTAAGAGCCCCTTGTAATAATAGCGATATATTTTCAATCTTTTCTTTTTTCCATGGATCTAATAAGGATGATCTGTTCACAATCAACCGCGTACTAGATTGCAATATTTCTTTAATAATTCTTAAATTATTTTCCTTCAAGGAAGATCCAGTTTCAGTAAGTTCGACTATAGCATCAACAAACTTACCAGCTTTAGCTTCTGTAGCGCCCCACGAAAATTCAACATTAACTTTGATATTTCTTTGTGCAAAATATTTCGTAGTGTACCTAACAAGTTCTGTAGCAATCCTTTTACCGTGTAAATCTTCTATGGATTTTATTATAGAATTTTCTGGAACTGCTAATACCCATTTAACAAACCTAAATCCAGATTTTGCGTAATTTAATTCACATACTTCTTGCACATTAGAATTAGTTTCACAAATCCAATCATAGCCAGTTAAGCCAACATCAAAAAAACCATCTTGAACATATTTTGCAATTTCCTGAGAACGTATTAACATCATTTCAAGATCTTTATCGTCTGATATTGGATAATATGATCTTGATGATGGGATAGTAACTCGAATACCTGCTCTTTTAAATAATGCAATAGTCGCATTTTGTAAACTACCTTTTGGGAACCCAAGTTTTAGTATCTTTTTTGTGGTCATAATAAAGTATGTCTCCTAAATTCTTTATATTAAAATTTTCGTATAACCATCCCACTTGCAAGTTTTGGATAAAAATATGTTGTTTTTTGTGGCATTATTTCATTTGATAAACTAATATTTTTTAAATATTGCATTGGAATAGATGGAAAAATAATTGCCATTTTTCCTGTTTTTTGTGCAAATAGCAATGCATCTTTATCATTTTTACAATATACATATTTTGACGCTTCAATATTTGGAACTAATATATTATGCAAAATATTTACAGCTAAATTACGATAAGACTCACTTTTATTTGGCATAAAACGCTTAAGAAACGATCTTTTTTTTATTGTAAGAATTTTATATCTTCCATGAAAAAAAATCATAAATGCTTGATTTGAACTTTGATTTAATTTAGCTAACGATTTATGATAATCTCTGTTAGTATGATGTACATCAAAATATTTCGTGATAATATCATCTAGATGATGAGGAATATCTAACAATACCCTATGTGTAGGTAAAATTAAAATACCAGGATCTTCCATGGGACAAAAATAAGTTAAAATATAATTACTTTCATAATTAACTGACAAAGTGTGTTGATGTATTTTAATTTCTTTGTCTCGATATTCACAAGCAGTATTATATCTATGATGTCCATCTGCTATAAAAACCACTTTTTTTTTAAAATATTCTATTACTAAATTAATAATATCCGTATTATTAACCACCCATAATTTATGGAATATTCCATTAGAATCTCTCGCAAAAGATTGTGGATTTTTTTTAGAAATTTCTTTACATAAATTAATAATAATATGATTACTGTCTTCAAAAACAACAAAAATAGGACTGATATTAGCCTTAGTTTCTTGTAATAAAGATAACCTATCTTCTTTATGTGATTCGATAATTTGTTCATGTTGTTTTATATAATGATCATCAAGTTTTAACAGAGAAAAGAATCCTCTCCTTGTCATCTTTATATTATTGTGTTCAAAAATTTGCTCATAAAAATATAATGAGGCCATAGAATCTTTAATTAATATCCCATTAGATATCCACGAATTAAGTAAAATCAAGGATTGTTGATAAGGATTGTAACTTGTTGATGATTTAGGCAATTCTATATTTACTATATTATACTTAGACATTGCACATAATCTAGACCTCATTTCAGAATCTATGACATCATATGGAGGACAAATCAAATTTGTTAATAGGTTAAATTTATATCTTAGTGCTCTAAAAGGTTTTAATTCAGCCATTATTTTAATTACCCACTAAAGTTGACAATTATAAACAAAAAATCATATTATAAAAAAATATGTTTAGTATAATAAAGTATAAATTATATATCGTATTATTAATAGCATTTTTTTTTCTACCAGTCAACTTGAGCAATATAGCATATGCTACATATTATACAGAAAAGAATATCATTCAACGAGGTGATACTTTACTAAATGCATTAAATAATAACAGTAAATTATCAGAATCAGATGTTAAGCTTATTGTAAAAAACATTCAAAGTATACTTAACGTTGATCAATGTATTCCAGGTGATTTTTATGAAATTATTTTAGATTCAATGACAAATACATGGAAAGAGTTTGCATATTACCCATTACGTAACAATAAAGAGTATTACTTATTAATAAATGATACAAATCAAATTAGGATAGAACAGAAAGAATACGAAATTGAACTATCAACATTTTATCAAAAAGGCACTGTAACTTCTTCTTTATGGGCAGAAATGAAATTACAAAATATTCCATCTGATATAATACTTGCTTTTGCAGACATATTTGCATGGAAATTAGATTTTGTTACATCTTCTAAGAAAGGAGATACATTTCAAATATTTTATGAAATAGAATACTTAAACAAAAAAAATGTTATTTTGTCTTCAAAAATTTTGGCAGCCCAGTATAATACTTCTAATAAGACATATAATGCTTTTTATTTTAATAACAAACAGTACACAAACGATTTTACAGAACTTGGGAATTATTTTGATGAAACAGGGGAATCATTACAACTAGCATTTTTAAAAGCACCGTTACAATTTAGTAGAATAAGTTCATTTTTTTCAAAGAAAAGACTGCATCCTATATTAAAATATATCAGACCTCATTTAGGAATAGATTATGCAGCTCCATTAGGAACTCCTGTATCAGCTATAGGAAATGGAATAATATTAAGACTAAGCACTCATGGAGATTTTGGGAATCTAATTGTTATAAAACATTTGAATGGTTATGAAACTTATTATGGACACTTACTAAAATTTGAAAATGGATTAAAGAAAGGAGACAAAGTAAACCAAGGGCAAATTATAGGGTATGTAGGAATGACAGGTTTAGCAACAGGGCCACACTTGGATTTCAGAATAAAAAAAAATGGTAATTTCCTAAATTTTCTCAAGATAAAACAAATGTCCAATATAATTTTAACAAATGAAGAAAAACAAGATTTTTATAATCAAATAAAAAGTATCATTGCAAATTTTGATAGTAATTAGTTGGTATATTGAATTTGTTTTATCAACTGTCTAACAATATCGTATAAATTCCCATGCAATGCAAAATTGGCTATTTTCATCATCTCACATTCTGGGTCTATATTTATTGCGATAATTATACTATTTTTACTAATGCCAACAGTATGTTTTATATCTCCAGAAATGCCACAAGCAATGTAAATCCTAGGATTAATATATACTCCTGTTTCTCCTATCTTATTAGAAGATGGGACCAATCCAAAATCTACAGCAGGTTTTGAAGCACCTATTGTTCCATTAATAAGATCAGCAAACTCTTTAATCAAATTAAAACAATGACAGTTGTATACTCCTCTACCGACACCTACTACGATAGAAGCACAAGATAAATTTGCAAATAGATTAGAATGTATATTTTTTCTACAATTAAGTATACATGTTATATTGTCTAAATTAGATATCTTAAAATCATTATATTTGATAATTGTTCCTGACTTGTGCAGTTGGTGGACTTTTGCTTTCGCAAAAAATGAAGGTCTTATTGTAATAATTTTTGGAGAAGAATATGGAATTTCTAATATAGCATTCTTTTTCCATATTGATATTTTATTCTTTTTTATATCAATATTCAATTCATTTATATTGGATGAAACTATAATTCCTGTATAAAGCTCAGCAGCTATCATTGATGCTAATAATTTACTTGTAGCAGTATGAGAAAAAAGTAATATTTTTGGATTAATCTTATTCAGTATTTCTAGTAGCATGCATTTATAAATATCTTCTTTAAAAATATAAAAAAGTTTATTATCAATAACATATATTTTGTTTGCTCCTATATTAATCAAACGTTGAGCTTGCATAATATCGATATGATAACCAATAATAATTACACCTATGGATACATTCAGTTTACTAGCGATAGTTTGACCCGTAGTGATAAGGTTATATGTATTCATATAATCTATATGTCCACGATTATATTCTGCATAAAGGCAAATATCTATATTTGTTTTTTTACACATAATGTTTCAAACTTTTTAGGAATTTGGATACAATGTCTTTCACATTTCCTGAAAAAAACTTTTGTTTATGTTTTATAGAATTATTTTTTTTTACTATTTGCGTAGGAGAACCATTGATACCAACCTTTGTAGTATCGATATCTAAATCAAGTGCATTAAAGCTTTTAATGATATATTGCTTCGCCATAATTTTAGATCTAATAGAAGGAATATGTGGAGTATACATATTTTTTAGAACTGTAAAAAGTATAGGAAAAGGAGATTTCATAATGTCACACATATTATCAAGAATTCTCTCAACTATAATAGTATTATTATGTATAGATCCTATTTTATTAACATAAGCAATATAAGGAATTTTTAGCATTGCCGCTATAGCAGCACCAACATTTCCAGTACCAAAATCAGTAGTTTTTTCTCCGCATATGATGATAGTATATGTTTTAATAAGAACTTTAATAGCTGTAGCTAAGATATACGCTGTGGCTATACTATCTGATCCTTGAAAGCTTCCATCGCTTAATAAATAAGCTTCATCAGCTCCTTTTGCAATAGCTGTACGTAGAATATAATCAGTATTATTACAATTGTTTCCCATTGTTAATACTATCACTTTTGATTGCTTTTTTATTTTAGTTTTAAGATATAGTCCTGTTTCTAAGGCATATTCATCAAAACTATTTTTAATTATATCTTTAATACAAATTATAATATTATCACTCATACTAACTATAAGATTACTATATATTTTCTTTAATTAAGCTTAACGCAATTTCGTTCTTTTGAATTTGACTAGTACCTTCGTATAATGTTGTTATTCTAGCATCTCTCATCATCTTTTCTACATTATACTCTGTTATATATCCATATCCACCTAATATTTGCATAGCATTAATAGTAACTTTCATTGCCATTTCAGAACAAAACAGTTTTACCATAGCAGATTCTTTACTTATACGCTTAGAAACTTTTGA
>JAISIG010000025.1 GCA_031262135.1 Endomicrobium sp. | reverse complement strand
CTCTTTGCATCAGTAGTAACTAGTTCTAATACATTATGTCTGACAATTAAATATGTACTATTTAAAATACTCCTTTTAGATTCTTTTTCCATTGAGAACATTGTTTTTTTTAAAGCATTAATAAAACAAGTCTTATTTATTGACAATGTATCTTTTGAAGGGAAGTCAACTATATTTGGGTATGTGGCTCCAGAAATTCCTAGTAGATTAAAAGTTGATGTATTTGTCTTAATATCAATACTTTTCCCATTATTTATTGCAATATCTATCTTATCTGTATCTAATATTGTTTTAATAATATCTATAAATTTTTTTGCCGGTAATATTATTTGTCCATTTTCTATCACTTTACTATCATATATATAATATTTGATTGTTTCCTCTAAATTTGTTGCAACCAATTCTACTGTATTATTAGTACTTGCTTTAAACATAAAATTTGATAAAATGTCCAGAGTATTTTTATTTCTTACTGAGGATAAAGCAATAGGAAGTATTGCTTTCATTCCTTTCATTAAACTAAATTTGCTACATAACATATGCATTTTAACTCCAAAATATAAATAATACATATCATTATATATTATTTATTGATATTATTTTTTTTATTTGTTCTGTTAATTTTAAATAATTTGATAATGTCAAATTGTTAGGCCTTAGGAATATATTTATATTACAAACAGTTAATATATTTAAAGCTTTTGGTTTACCACAATAACGAAATGAACTAATGCAATTTAAAATAGTTTTTCTACGCGTTTTAAAGCAATGCTTAATAAATCCAAATAATAAGTTTTTGTTTTCATCTGATATTTGCCTAACTTGTTTATGTACTAATAAAATAACAGATGAAGTAATTTTAGGTTGTGGCTTAAAACAAGTAGGTTGTACATTAAACAAAATTTTAGAGCAAGCATAATAAGAAGTAAATAATGATATATAGCTATAAGCTTTATTGTTAATTTTAGAATTAATTCTAATTGCTAGTTCTTTTTGAATCATAAATATAGCAATGGTCCAATTTGCTGTCGGTAATATTTTTTGAATGATTTTAGTAGCAATACTATATGGTAAATTAGAAATTATTTTGAATTTCAGATCATTTTGGAAATTATACTTTAAGAAATCTATGTTTAAAATTTTTATATTTTTAATATTGTATTGTTCGCAATACTGTTTAAGTTTATTAGATAAATTATTATCTATATCTACGGCAAGAATCAAGGATACCTTTGGTTGTATAATTTTAGTTAAAATACCTAACCCAAACCCAATTTCTAACACAATATCTGTCTTATTTAAATTAGCAAATTTAATTATTTTTTTTGCAATATTTAAGTCAACTAAAAAATTTTGATCATATTTAACATGATGGGACATTTTATTTCCCTATACAAAACTGAGAAAAAATATTTTTTAAAATATCTTGTTTAATATTAGTTCCTAAGATTTCATTTATATTGTCATGAATGGATTGTAAATGAAAACAAATAATTTCATCATTACAAAGATCTTGTTTTATTTTCAGCAGATCATTGAAAATTTTATCTAATAATTTTTTATGCCTTAAATTTATCATTACATCTACATTTTTAACTTTATTTAGTGATACACCAAGCGTTTTTATAATTAAATTTAATAACATAGTAATATTGATTCCTTGCTTTACAGAAACATTTATGGTTTTCTGTACATTATTATAAAATTTTTCTATTGTGTTAATACTTAATATTGAATGTAAATCATTTTTATTTAATAAAGCTATAGTAGGAGTAGTATGTTTAGTATTGTTACGTAGTAAATGTAATATTTTATGATCATTTTCATCCAAATTAGATGAAACATCAAATACCCATATTATTAGATGAGCTATACTTAAACCTTCTTTGGTTTTTTGCTGACCTAAAATTTCAATACTATTGTTAGAATATTCAGTAATACCTGCTGTGTCAATAATGTTTAAGCTAATTCCTTTATATTCTATTGTTTTTTCTAAAATATCAGTTGTAGTTCCAGCAATATTAGTAACAATAGCTCTATTCTGTTGAATAATAGAATTAAAAATAGATGATTTTCCTACATTTGGTTTGCCTATGATAATTATGTTGTAATATTGGTCTATTAATGATTTAGAATTATAACAATATAATAATTTTTTAATAATTTTGATGCAATCGTTAATTTTATCTAATTTAGTAGTTTGTGATAATATAGGAATTTCTTCCTCTGGATAATCCAAACTAGCTTCAAGAAAAGTCCTTAAGTTAATTATTATCTTTAATAAATGCTTTATTTGTTTAGAAAAGACTTTATTAATATTATTTAATGATAATTGTGCAGATATTTTTGTTTTACTGCTTATTAAAGAACAAATTGCTTCAGCTTTTAATAAATCTATTTTACCATTCAAAAAAGCTCTATAAGTAAATTCTCCTGGATTAGCTGGCCTAACACCATACATATATAATACATTTAAAACAGATTCTATAATTATTGGATTCCCATGCACAGAGATTTCAACTAAATTTTCCCCTGTATATGTTTTTGGAGCATAAAAAAAAGAACATAAAACTTCATCTTTTATTTGGTTTTGATATACAATGTATCCATATTGAATCTGTTTTTTTTTATTTAAGGAGGAAGTTTGAAATATTTGATTCATTACATCAAATACTTTTTTACCAGAAACACGTATTATTGCAATTGCACTCCTTCCAAAAGGAGTTGATAAAGCTGCTATTGTATCTTCTTGTGTGTAATTCATATGCCTTTTAAAGATAAATAATGTATCCTATTATTTTATCTTTATTATAATTGTAAATTGACATTCTCATACAAAATATTAATAAAATAGTTTTCTTTTTACAACTATTTTATTAATATTTTTATTTTAAATATGATACAATAAAATGTAATTATGAATATAAAATCTTTACAAATTAGAGAGAATTTTTTAACTTTTTTTCAGAAAAAAGGATGTACTATAATGCACTCAGCTTCTCTTGTTCCTAATCATGATCCAACATTATTATTTACATCAGCTGGAATGGTTCCATTTAAAAATTATTTTTTACATAGTGCTACTAAGTATAAAAGAGTTACTAGTTGTCAGAAATGTATCAGAACATCTGATATTGAACAAGTAGGACGAACGATAAGACATCTGACTTTTTTTGAAATGTTAGGAAACTTCTCATTTGGAGATTATTTTAAGCAAGAAGCAATAGTTTGGGCTTGGGAGTTTTTAACAAAAAATTTATGTCTTCCAAGTAAAAAACTATACGTTACAGTTTATCATAATGATGATGAAGCCTTTAATATATGGAAAAAATTGCTTAATGCTTCATCAAAGATTATCAAGTTGGGGAAAACAAATAATTTTTGGGATATGGGAACAACAGGCCCATGTGGTCCGTGTTCAGAAATATTAATTGATTTAGGAGATCATATAGGGTGTAGGCAAGCTTCATGTAATCCACAATGTGAGTGTGGTAGATACCTCGAACTATGGAATTTGGTTTTTACTCAATTTAACAAAAAACAAGATGGAATTTTAGTTGATCTTCCGCAAAAGAATATTGATACTGGAATGGGATTGGAAAGAATAGTTGCGGTTTGTAATAACCAAAATGATGTATTCAATACTGATTTGTTCAAACCTATTATGCAATACATTATAGATATTCTTGATATTAAAAAAAATAATATTCCTTTATCAAATATAAAAATAATTGCGGATCATATTAGAGCAATTGTATTTTTAATAACTGATGGAGTTCTTCCTTTAAATGAAGGAAGAGGATATGTGTTAAGGAAAATTATACGTTTAGCTGCAAAACAAGGATATAATATTGGATATAAAAAACCATTTCTTTATAAATTTGTAAATATTATAGTTGATATAATGTCTCCTATATATCCTGAACTTATAGTAAACTCAAAAATTGTAGAATCTATAATTATACAAGAAGAAGAAAAATTTTTAGCAACATTAATGTCAGGCTCTAAAATGCTTGATAATATTATAAGTTCATATAAAACTAGTAGAAAAACAATTGTCCCTGGAAAGGATATATTTAAGCTTTATGACACGTATGGATTCCCAGCAGATTTAACTAAAGAGATTCTTAATCAACATAGTTTAAAGTTTGATGAAACTGGTTTTAAATTAATGCAAGACACAGCTAAGAAACAAGCCAGTTATAAGTTAAATTCAATAATTGATAAAAATAACTTTAATTATCTAAATATATTATCTAATGGAATACAAGCTACAACATTTCTTGGATATAGTAACTATCAAACTTATGGAAAAGTTGTAGCATTAATGAAAAATAATGTAAAGACTAATGTGTTAAATGTTGGAGATTATGGTTTAGCTATATTAACTAAAACATCTTTTTATTCACAAGGTGGTGGGCAAGTTGGAGACATAGGATATATAATTGGTGAATCCTGTGAATGTAAAGTAACAGATGTATTTTGTATTGCTAATAAGATAGTTATTCATAAAATTCATATAATAAAAGGAATATTAAAAATCAATGATACGGTATTAACAAAAATTGATCAGCAACACAGATTATATATATCAATGAACCATACTACAACACATATTCTTAACTATGTTTTAAGAAAATATTTTGGAGATCATATACACCAAGCAGGATCAGCAATAACAACCAAAAAATTTCATTTCGATTTCACTCATTTTTCTCCATTAACAAAATCATGTTTAAATCAAATAGAAAATATGGTAAATTCTATTATTCGTTCAAATTTACAAATTTATATAAAAAATATGCATAAAGATGCAGCATATTCCATAGGAGCTATTTCTTTATCAAGTAAAGTATACGCAAACATTGTAAGAACAGTTATTATAAAAGGTGAGGTTCATAATAGTAATAATACTATGGATCAAATTTGTTCTATTGAATTATGTGCAGGGACTCATGTTCAAAGGACAGGGGATATAGGAATATTTAAAATCACTGCAACTTCCTCAGCATCAAATGGCATACGACGTATTGAAGGAGTTACTGGTGCTGTAGCAGAAAAGTACATTTGTAGTGAAGAAGAAATTATTTCAGAAGCATGTAAGGAATTACATGTTATGAAACATAATTTTTTAATTAAATTAAAAAATTATGTTTCAGATTATACAAAAATGCAAAATAATATTAATTCTTTGCATAACAAAATGATAAAAAATTATATTAATTTAAATATTTCTAAAATAAAAAATATAGCAGGGACTAAATATTTACCTATTTTGGTTGATGATTTTAATATAGATATGTTAAGGTTTATGCTACGAGAATTAGAAATCAGATTAAAATCAATAATAATATTGTTAGTATCACAAACTCATGCAAAAGTTATTTTTTTGGTTTTGGTCTCTAAAGATTATATAGAACAAGGTTTTAATGCACGTGATATTGCTAAAAAATTTGCAGTAGATATCAATGGTTATAGCGGTGGAACTGCGAGCTTTGCACAAGGTGGATCAAAATTTACTTATAACATGAAAGATACTTTAAATCATTTAGAAAAATACATAACAAACTAAGAGTAAAAAGTAAAGAAAAGCGCTCGTAGCTTAAATTGGATAAAGCCTTTGGTTTCCGAAGCCTTGGATTACGGTTCAAATCCGTACGAGCGCTAGTTTATATTTGATAGTAACTCAATTTGAAAAAAATTGTCATTACATATCTATCTACAAATTTTTCTTCATTGTAAAATGATTTAAAACTAATAAAAAAACTGATTTATATAGATATTTTTATAATATAACTTTTTACAAAAACAGCTTTTATACAATTACAATATTATTATTTATTATGCTCACAAAGCTTGAGAATTCCTTTGTACTTTTTAGACAACTTAGTGTATTTAAGAAAGAATGATTTTTATAGGAAGTATATTATTAATTATACTAGCCCTTATATATTATTAAATTAAGAAGTAAATTTATATTTTTCTAAAAAAAATATAGTTAAACAGTAAAATATATAGTAGTTTACACTTATAAATATGCAAATATGCTCTAGCAAAAAAATATTATTATTCATTTATATATATATATTTTCTATCTTGCTATGTCTTAATGTTAATATATGTGATGCTAAAGCTAAAAAGAAATATATGTTATCCCCTCAGAATATAAGTATTAAAATAAATAATAAAGTTTTCTCTAAAATCAAAGTTTACAACGACAATAAAACTTACTATTTTCCAGCCAAAATGATTGCTAAAATATATAATGGGCATATAATTTATAAACCAAAAACAAGTTTAACTATTTACTTAAATAATATTAAGATATTTATTTTGGTCAACAGTAATAAGATTGTATTTTCTGGTAGTACAACTGAAAAAATGCCTTTTTCAGCAAAAATAATTAATAATGAAATCTACATTCCATATTCCTTTTTTTCTTTAAAAAATTTTATAAAACTTACTGATACAATGATTACTTTCAATCCAAAAACTTCGACACTTTTTATAATAACAAGCCAAAATATATCCAGTATAGATTATACTGTGAATAAATGCCAAACAAAAATAACTTTAAAATGTGAAAAAGCGTTACAATATGTTATATTAAAAAAAAATACAACTAAGATTGTAATTAAAATATTGAATGGGCATGTTAATAAAGAACATAATATTATATTAAATGACGGAATACTAAAAAGTATACTATGTAAAAATTTTTATAATAACGCAATCATAACGATAAATTTTAGTATATTGCCTAAGTGTATAAATATTATACCTTATAGAATACATAAAATTAATATATCTATAAGCTATCTGAAAAAATTAACGTTAAATAACAAACAAAAAGTATATTATCTATTTGCAGCAGGTACAAAGTCATACAAACCAAGACAAAAAACAGTAAATGAAAAAATCAATAAATTTCATAGTGCTAGTAACTATAAAAAAAGACATAAAATTATCGTTATTGATGCTGGGCATGGTGGAAAAGATCCAGGAGCAATAGGTGTAACTGGAACTAGGGAAAAAGATATAAATTTATTATTAGCAAAAGAAATAAAAAAATTATTTGAAAGATATACCAACTATAAAATTGTTTTAACACGATATGATGATGTCTTCATTTCTTTAATTGATAGAGCCAAAGTTGCTAATAATAAAAATGCTATTCTATTTATTTCACTTCATTGTAATTCAAGTACAAATTCTAATGCAGCAGGTTTTGAAATTTATTTTTTATCATATCAAAATAATAACAATGAGGCTGTTAAGACAGCAATTCGTAAAAATACAGCATGTAAATTTGCACAAAATTCTAAAATAACATCAGTAAATAAGATTTTAAAATCTTTATCAATTAACAAATATATTAATGATTCTGCAATATTATGTAATTTTATTAAGAATGAATTAAAAAGTAAAGTAAAAATTAATCTTAGAGGAATTAAACAGGGGAATTTTATGATTTTAAGGTATACCAATATGCCATCTATTATTATTGAAAGTGCTTTTTTAAGTAATTTTAAGCAGGAAAAAAAACTAAACTCTAAAAAATTTCGTAATATATTAGCTATGGCAATATATAAAGGAATTAACAATTATTGCAGGTACATGGAAAAAAATAGATGATAAAAAGTAATCGAAGAGTAAAAAACAATGATCCAATAGGTATTTTTGATTCAGGTTTTGGTGGATTATCAATTATGTCTGCTATACATACAATATTACCATATGAAAATATAATTTATTTTGGGGATACAATGCATAGTCCATATGGCTCAAAATCAAGAAATGCTATTAGAGAATATATAATTCCAATCATAAATTTCTTTATTAAATGTAATGTAAAATTAATAGTTATAGCATGTAACACAGCATCTGCTACTGTATCCTTACCTGCAATACAAAATAAAATTAGAATTCCAATAATAGGGGTTATCCTACCTGGAGTTAAACTTGCACTAACCTCATCTTGTCATAGAAAAATAGGCATTGTATGTACTGAAAGTACTCTTATTAGTCAAGTATATCCAAAAACCATTAACCATTTTAATAAAAAATTAAAAATATACCAACAATGCTGTCCACTCTTGGTACCACTTATTGAAGAAGGATTTAGTAATAATACAAACGTAATATCTACAATAGCAATAAATTACCTAGAAAAGTTATTATATTATGATATAGATACTTTAATTTTAGGATGTACTCATTATTTGCTTATAAAAAATATATTTGCATCATATATAAGAAATAAAAATATTAAAATTATTGATTCAGCTAAAGCAACGGCTTATGAGACGTATAACATATTATATAATATGAAACTAACAAATAATATTTATAACAAGAATCATGGGAATATATTATTTTTCGTAAGCGATAATCCAAACAAATTTCAGACAATAGGCCAAAAATTTTTTTTTCAAACAATCAATAATGTCCAGCAAAAAAATTTATAAATTCAACTTGTAATTTTTTTACGTCCTCTAGCCATAGCAGATCTAGATATATCGCCTTGTTTATCAATAAAATAAAGATATCCAGTCTCTCTTTTTAATCCAATTTTAATAATCTTAGAAGACTGATTGCCATATTGATTATTTTTACGTCCTCTAGCCATAGCAGATCTAGATACATCACCTTGTTTATCAATAAAATAAAGATATCCAGTCTCTCTTTTTAATCCAATTTTTTGAACCTTTTCAATCATTGATTATATCCCTCTCTATTATATTTGGAATTTACTGATTATCTATTGTTTGAGTGATTATATAAAACTTTTTTATTTTTTATCAAATTACATAGTATCCATTGGAGAAATTCCAAGTAAATTAAAGACATTATGAATTATTATCATTACGCATTCAACTAACTTTAACCTAGAAGCTTCTAATACAATATTCTTTCCATGTAGAAGAACTGGACACATTTCATAAAATTTATGATATACATCTGCAAGTTTAATTAAATATACTGTTAGGTAGTGTGGACTCATGTTTCTTTTACACGTTTCTAATATATCATTGTAGATGATAAGATATTTAATTAAGGATCGTTCTATTTCTGTATTTAATACAGTTATATCAACATCAACATCTAATACAATTCTATCAAGTTTTTTACTAGCTTTTAAAATAGAACTGCATCTTGCATAAGCATATTGAATATAAAATAAAGGATTTTGTTTTATATTGCTTTGCATTAATTGTAAATTAAATTCTAAATGCGAATATGGATCTCTTAATAAAAAGAAGAACTTACATATATTAGCTCCAACTTTATTAATAATAGTATTTAAAGGAATAAATTCACCTTCTCTTGTTGACATTGTAACTATATGATTATCTTTTACAAGTGAAACAAGTTGGTAAAGCACAATATTGATAATCTTTTGATTTAATCCAAGCATCTTTATGAATGATTTTATTCTAGAAATATATCCATAATGATCTGCACCCCATACGTTTATTATCTGTTTGAATCCTCTTTTTAATTTATTAATATGATATGCTATGTCTAATGCAAAATATGTATATTGACCATCAATTTTTTGTAATACTCTATCTTTATCATCTCCAAATTGAGTAGTTGATAACCATAAAACATCATTTTTCAAATACGTATATCCTTTATCTGAAAGATGTTTAATTATTTCAGTGATCTGATTATTGTTTGAATTATTAGCATTTTTTAATAAACTGCTTTCATAAAACCAACTATCAAATTCTATTCCAAGCTGTTGTATATCATGTTTTATAGATCCAACAATATCATTTATAATTTCTGTTCTTAAATCAACAATATTAGACATTTTATTATATTTATGCAACAATCGTTTAGCAATAGTAAAAATATATTGTCCTTTATAATATTCCTTTGGAGCATGTATTATCTTACCCTGTAATTGTTTATAACGGAATTTAACAGACTCTTCTAAGATTCGCATTTGATTACCTAAATCATTTAAATAATATTCCTTAACGACTTCATATCCTAAATGTTTTAATATTCTAGACAGAGCTTCACCAATCGCAGCCCCCCTTCCATGTCCTATATGCAATGGACCTGTTGGATTTGCAGAAATAAATTCAATTATTACTTTTTCTCTACTATTCTTAGGGTAAGCTCCATAATTTGCTCTTTGATTGAGAATCTTTTTTATTTGTTTAACTACAATCTTATTTTGTATGTTAAAGTTAATAAAAAAACCAGGTTTGACTAAAGTTATATCCTCAATTATTTGTGATAACCTTGGGTTTTTTACAATCAAACTAAAAAATTCTTCTGAAAGACTTAAAGGATCAATTCCTAAGGTATGAGATATCCCCATTATAAGATTGATAGAAAAATCATATTTAATAGATTTTGGTGGGATTACTACAGAACAATGAATTTTATGTTGACTATTGTAACCTTTTATCTTGAGATAATAGGTTACAATTTTGTCAAACTCCTTAGCTATATAATGTTGTATTGTATCATCTAATTCCATGTTTCATATTTAACTTTATTAGTCAAGTATTGTTTTTTTTCTATAACGTCTACTTTATTTTCGCTAATGTCACTTTTTTTTCCTATAACTACAAGAGAAAATGGTTTAATATTATTTGGTAATTTAAAAAGCATAGATATAGCTTTCTCTCTACTAGTATTTGAATATATTCCACACCAAACAGATCCATATCCTTTGGCTGTTGCTGCAAGCAATATATTTTGAGTTGAAGCAGCACAATCCTGTGGTAAATACCCTTCATATGCAAGGTTACTATCTCCAAGTACTAATATAGCTAATGGTGCTGTTAAAATCAT
>JAISIG010000013.1 GCA_031262135.1 Endomicrobium sp. | reverse complement strand
GAATCTATCTCTATTTGTTTATTAATTAAGGAAAAACTAATCTGTAGCATACTAATAGCTTTTTGAATTTGAACATGATCCATATTATAACTAAAATGCTGCTTTAAAAATGTAGATATTTTACTAGCAAAAAGTATACTATTGCTTTTTATATATGGTAAATATAAGTTAAAATATCTTTCAGTCATTTTTAGTACTCTAAAGATTAAATTACCAAAATTGTTTGCTAAATCAGTATTATACTTTGATGCAATATTTCTCCGTGAAATATCTCCATCTGTGTTAAAAGGAATTAAACTAACTACAAGATATCTTGTAGCATCAATTCCATATTTATCTATTAGTTCTTGTGGAAATATTACATTGTTTAATGACTTGGACATTTTGTTCCCATTTAATGTAAAGAATCCATGAGAATATATTTTTTTGGGTGGCTTATATCCTATTCCTAGTAAAATTGCAGGCCAAATAACGGAATGAAACCATAAAATGTCTTTTGCCATGAAGTGCATATCTGCAGCCCAATAATGTTCAAATTTTTCCATATCATGGGGGTATCCAATGCCTGTCATATAATTGATTAAAGCATCAAGCCATACATATACAGTTTGAGTATTGTCCCATGGCACAGGAATTCCCCAACCAAAATTGTTTCTGGAAAAACTTATATCATCGAGCCCAATTTGCAATTTCCCTATTATCTCATTTTTACGCTCCTCTGGTTGTATATCTATATATTCATCATGATATTTATTTGTGATTCTATCTAATAATATATCTTTAAAAGCAGATAATTTAAAAAAATAATTTTTTTCAGATTGTAAAACTAGCTTAGTCCTATGTAATTTACAACATTGATTGTCATCTAGATCCTTTATTGTGTAAAATCTTTCGCAACCAATACAATATAATCCTGTATATTCTTTTAAAAACAGTAATCCTTTATTAAATAATATTTTAAGAACTTGATTTACAGCTACATAATGTCTATAATCAGTTGTACGTATAAAATCTGTATACGAAACGTTTAATGTATCCCACGTTTCTTTAAATCGTAAACTCATTTGATTACAAAAGTTTTGTAATACTATTTTTTCTGTAGAATGTACTGTATTAACAATCTTACTACCATGTTCATCTGTCCCTGTAAGGAAAAACACATCAAAACCATTTAATCTTTTCCATCTAGCAAAAATATCAGCCATAATAGTAGTATACATATGCCCTATGTGAGGTATATCATTAACATAATATATCGGTGTTGTAATATAAAATTTATTCATTTTTTTTGGTATTATCTTGCTCATAAGACATACAACATTTTAATCTATCACAAAATCCTGATAATTTATTTATATTAAGAGATATATGTTGATCTTTAATCATGTTAACTGTAACAGAATCAAATTTTGTTAAAAACTTTTTACAACAAACAACTTGTCCACAAATGCCTATCCCGCCTATTATCTTAGGCTCATCACGTACTCCAATTTGTACCATTTGGATTTTAGTTTTCAAAATATTACCTAAATTTTTAATAAAAACTCTAAAATCAATTCTTATATTAGATGTATAGTATAAAAACAATTTGGAACAATTTAAAATATAGTACATATGTACTAGTTTCATACATAATTTATGCTCATTTATAATTGATTTTACTTTATTACGAATTTGTATTGTTTTTCTAATATTAGAAAAAAATGTATTTTGATCTTGTTTAGTTGCTCTTCTAATAATTTTTATTAATGGTTGCTTTTCAATTACAGTTGTATTTCTTTGATGTCTTGTATAGACTACTCCTAGCTCGATTCCATATTCAGTTTGGACAACAATTTGTTCATTTAATTGTAAATATAAATTATTAACAAAAGATTCATATAGTTTGTTTCTAACTTTTATCTGTATAAAAGGAAAATATCCCATTAATTATAATCATCCTTTTCTATTGAAAACAATGTATCATATATTACTTTTTTTATATCTTCATTACAAACTTGTAATAAATCCAAAAATAAGTTTTCTAATACAAGTTTCCTATTGATATGTCTATTAATTAATTGTTTCGAATTTAATAATATTGGAATTACTGTTGTTAAATCAAAAATTTTATATCCTTCATTGCTCATAATATATTTCATAAGCCTTGTAATTAATAAATCTATATATTTTGTAGCATTTTCCTTATCAAATAATTTATTTGCTAATCTTAAAATATCTGGTAAGATTAAATGAATATGATTATATTTTTGTTTTAATCTGTGCATATTTTAAAATTTTATTAATTATAAATCTAATTTCTATTTGAATTTGCCTTAAACTTGTTGATTTAATGATATGTATTCTTTTTGAATGTTTTTTTGCTTGGATTAAATATCCAGTTCTAACATTATTATAAAACTGTAGAATAGACTTTATTTTTTTTCTTTTTATTACTTCTCTATCCAAGCCTATAACTGGAACTATATCTAAATATAAAGTTATAGTAGGAAGTAACTGATAAGATGCAATTGAATTCAATTTCTGAATTAATTCTAAATCTATTTTGCATCCATATCCTTGGTAAGCAATAGTAGAATCTATAAAACGATCACAAATAACTATACTGCCTTGTTTTAAAGCTGGTAAAATGATATCCATTGTATGTTGAGCACGTGCTGCTTCATATAAAAACAATTCACTAAGCGAACATATTTTAAAGGATGAAGTAAAAATAATATTACGTATCATATCAGATAACGCTTCTCCTCCAGGTTCCATAGTTAATAAAACTTTACATCCAATACGTTGAAGATATCTAGCTAATAACTTTGCTTGAGTTGTTTTACCAGCCCCATCTATTCCCTCAAAGGTAATGAAAATATTTTTTCTAGGCATTTGTTGATATATTTTATAAATTCTATTTATTTAAGATTGTTAATATTAATTATAATTATATAATATAAATATATTTTACAAGATATTATGGAATATAATAAATATATTTAAAAAAGAGGGATAACAGGGAATGAATATTTATACTCTTATTGTAAACTTTATCTTAATATTACCTTGTATGGTATTTTTTATATCTGATGTTTTAAACATTAAACATCTTTCGAACAATATTCCTGAGGAATTTCAAACTTATTATAATAAAGATAGCTATATAAAATCACAGTTATATCTTAAATCAAACACATTATTTAATATACTATGTTCAGTTTATTTATTATTTATACAACTTCTTTTTTTGAATTTAGGTGGTTTTGTAAAATTAAATGAATTCGTTAAATCATTTAATTTCAACTATATAATTTCAGGCATTTTATTTACAAGTATTATTATATTATTTAATAATATATTGCAAATCCCATTTCAACTGTATCGCGTTTTTATAATAGAAGAAGATTTTGGATTTAATAAAATGACGATGCGACTTTTTTTTACAGATTTAATAAAGTCATATATAATTAACATTTTAATAGTTAACATACTAATAGTTACTATACTGTTTTGTTTAAACTCGTTTTCTAAATATGCTTGGGGTATAATTTTTATTTTCATTATATTATTTGAAATATTTATAGCTTGTATTGCTCCAATAACAATTATGCCACTTTTCAACAAATACACACCAATGAAGGAAGGAATTTTAAAAGATGCTATTGCACACTATTTGCAAAAAGAAAATTTAAATATGCAAGGGATTTTCATAATTGATGGTTCTAAAAGGTCTACTAAAACTAATGCATTTTTAACTGGATTTTGGAAATTTAAAAGAATAGTATTTTTCGATACTTTGATTCAAAACCATACAAAAGAAGAAATTCTTAGTATACTAGGGCATGAAGTTGGGCACTATAAATTACATCATATAACTAAAAATCTTGCATTGTCATTTATATCCACTGCGGTCATGTTATCTGTCTTCGCTTTACTAATAAATAGAACTTGGGTATACACAGCATTTATGCTAAGTAACTATTCTCTATATGCAGGACTTATATTTATCAATATTTTATACATGCCAATAAATTTAATTATGAATATTATAGGAAATTATTTGTCACGCAAATATGAATATCAAGCTGATTTATATTCTATTAAAACATACAAAAACGCTGATTCCATGATACATGGATTAAAAAAACTTTCAGTAGATAACTTATCCAATTTAACCCCTCACAAATTTAAAGTTTTCTTAAATTATACTCATCCTACTATTATAAATAGGATCCAAGCAATTCAAAAAGAAGTTAAAAAATACAAGGAATAGGAAACATAGGAATGAAATGTCATTTAATCTATACTTTAGTTCTAGTTTTGTATGCCGAGGGCGGGACTTGAACCCGCATATCAAAATATATGATATGAGATTTTGAGTCTCACGTGTCTGCCAAATTTCACCACCTCGGCTAAAAAATCAAATTGATATTGATTTACTTAATGCAATCTCTCCACAATCAGGAAATAAATAACAATTAACACATTCACTCCATATTTTATGAGGCAAGGATTCTTTTGTAATAATGCTGTAGCCTAATTTAATAAAAAAATTTGGCTTAAAAGTTAATGTGAAAATTTTTCTTACATTAAGTAGCTTAGCACTTATTTGTAATCTCTCAACTATCTGCTTCCCAAATCCATTTTTTTGATATTGCTTTGCTATGGCCAAAGATCTTATCTCAGCTAAATCTTCCCATGAGATATGCAAAGCACCACATCCAATAATATTATTCGAAAATTGGATTACTATAAATTCTTGAATGTCTTCATAAATAGCATTCAATGATCTATGTAACATTTCACCTTTGTTTGCATAGAATTCAATAAGTTTATAAATATCCTTAGCATCTGTAATTTTCGCAGCTCTCAAAATCACATATCAACCTTAATTTTTCATAAATATAAAAATATTTTTCTATAAATAGTACAATAGTCAATTATATTTGTCAATAATAAAATAAAAATATAATTAAGATATATACATTATAAGTAAGAAACTATTAGACTTGACATATGTAATTATTTAGTACTAAAATAATAGCAATTATGGATAATGAGTGCTAAAAATAATTTTTCATTAGGAGTAATGAATTTGCATCGTATTTCGTTACATACTATACAGAATAGAAAAACTAGAATTCTAAGTGCAATCATACATTATCATATTAAAACAGGTAACCCAATTGGATCTAACGTTTTAATTAAAAAATATAATATTTCTTTGTCCTCTGCTACTGTAAGGAATTTAATGTCTGAAATGGAAAGAGAGGGGTATTTGGTTCAAACTCATACTTCTTCTGGTAGAATTCCTACTGACAAAGCCTATAGATTATATGTAAATAAGTTAGTTAAGTTGCAAAATTATGCAAAAAAAGAAGAAGATAGAGTAAGACAACAATGTATACAAAAATGTAATGAAATTGAATCTATTCTTTCAAATACTTCAAAAGTACTATCTAATTTATCTCAGTATGCTGGTTTTGTAACTGCTCCAAAAACAAAGTATGATGTTATTAAAAATATAGAATTAATACAAATATCAACTAAAGATCTATTAATCATTTTTTTAACTAGAAGTGGTATGATTAAACATAAAACGATAAAAGCTTTTTTAAAAAAGCATGATATTTATATGTTAAAAAAGTTTTTAAACGAACACTTAATAGGAGTATCTATAGCAGAATCTAGCAAAGTATTAACATCACACTTAGAATATTTAAAACAACATGCTGTCATTATATCTAATATAGCTAAATTAATCAGTTACACGTTAGAGAATATCCAAGATGATATTTATATTAATGGAGCAGCAAATGTGATAGATATCAATGATTTACAAAGCTTTGAACATATAAAAACTTTAATCAATTTTAATGAAAATAAAAGGCAGATTATAGAAATATTAAATCAAAATTACTCTAAGCAAGAAATTGACGTAACTATAGGTTCAGAAAACAAAGTGAAAGAATTTCATAATTTAAGTGTTATTACAAAGGTTTACAAAGGAAATAAAAGTATTTTAGGAATTTTGTGAATAATAGTTCCAAAACGTATGGAATATAAAAAAATGATTTTACTTGTTAATAAAGTATCTCAAATGTTAACTAAAATATTTAAAAATGTAGATTAAATTCTATATAGGAGGAAATAATTTGATAAGCACAGAACAATCCGATAATAATAAAAATAAATGTAAAAAAACATCAAGTTATCATTATGATAAAGAAGATAGAAATGAGAAAATCGCTGAGCTTACAATTTTAAAACAATCTCTTGATGACAAAAATAAACAGCTAGACGTTTATTATGATCAATTAATACATCTTAAGGCTGATTTTGAAAATTATAGGAAACGTGCTGAAAAGGATAAAGTTAATTATTTAAATATAGGAAAAGAAAATATTATTATTAAACAACTTTCTATTTTCGATGTTTTAGAACAAGCTATTGATAGTATCAAACTTAATAAAAATGTAGAAACTGTAGTAGATGGATTAGAAATGATAAAAAAAGAATTTACAAAAATGTTAATAGCAGAAGGAATAGAAGAAATACAATGTTTATATTTTGATCCTAATACATGTGAAGCATTTGATTACTCTGAATGTACAAAACCAAATGATGAAGGTAAAATATTAAAAGTTTATCAAAAGGGATATAAAATGAATGGTAGGTTGATAAGAACTGCTAAAGTGCAAATAGCGAAAAAAATTATTAAAAGTTAATCCAATTATAGAAAAGGAGTATTATTATTATGGCAAAAATTATTGGTATAGATTTAGGAACATCAAATTCTGCTGCTGCTATTATGGAAGGAGGGAAAACAACTCTTATTCCTTCAGCTGAAGGAACTACTCTTGGAGGCAAGGCATTCCCGTCATATGTTGCTTTTACAAAAGATGGACAACTTTTAGTAGGAGAGCCTGCAAGAAGACAAGCGGTTACCAATCCAGATGGTACTATAAGTGCATTTAAAAGAAAAATGGGGACTAATTATAAGTATACTATAAATAATAAAGAGTTTACTCCTCAACAACTTTCAGCATTTATTCTTCAAAAAATAAAAAAGGATGCAGAATCTTATTTAGGAGAAACAATAACTAAAGCTGTTATTACTGTTCCTGCCTATTTTAATGATAATCAAAGACAAGCAACTAAAGATGCTGGAGCCATAGCTGGGTTAGAGGTTGTACGTTTAGTAAATGAACCAACAGCTGCCTCTCTAGCATATGGGATAGATAAAGTTGGAAAAGAACAAAAGATACTAGTCTTTGATCTCGGAGGAGGCACTTTAGATGTAACAATAATGGAAATGGGAGCAGAAGGAACTTTTGAAGTTTTATCCACTTCTGGAGATACAAAACTTGGTGGAACAGATATGGATAATGCGTTAATTAATTATATTGCTGATGATTTTAAAAAAACAAACGGAATAGACTTGAGACAAGACAAAATGGCGGTTCAAAGATTAAAAGAAGCTTCAGAAAAAGCGAAAATTGAGTTATCGAGTGTATTAGAAACAGATATTAATTTGCCGTTTATTACTGCAGATTCATCAGGACCTAAACATTTAACAACTAAATTTACTAGAGCAACACTTGAAAATTTAGTTAAACCAATAGTTGATAGATGTAAAACATCAATTGATCAAGCAATTAAAGATGCAAAACTTAGTACTAATACAATAACAAAAATAGTTTTAGTTGGTGGACCAACTAGAATGCCTATAGTACAAAAATTTGTAGAAGATTGTGTAGGAAAAAAAGTAGAACACGGAGTAGATCCAATGGAATGTGTATGTTTTGGAGCAGCAGTCCAAGCTGCAGTTCTTACCGGAGATGTCAAAGATATTTTACTCTTAGATGTTACTCCTCTTACTTTAGGATTAGAAACTATGGGTGGAGTTAGAACTCCTTTAATAGAAAGAAATACAACAGTTCCAGCTAAACGTTCTCAAATTTTTTCTACTGCTGCGGATAACCAACCAAGTGTAGAAATTAATGTTTTGCAAGGGGAAAGACCTATGGCAAAAGATAATTTGTCTCTTGGAAGGTTTATGTTAGATGGTATACCACCTGCTCCAAGAGGTATTCCTCAAATAGAAGTTACTTTTGATATAGATGCTAATGGGATTTTACATGTTTCAGCGAAGGATAAAGGTACTGGAAAAGAACAATCAATTAAAATATCATCATCAACTAAATTATCAAAAGAAGATATAGATAAATATGTACAAGAAGCTGAAAAATATTCTTCTGAAGATTCCAAGAGAAAGGAAGAAATCGAAATAAAAAATGAGGCTGATCAATTGATTTATTCAGTTGATAAGAGTTTAAAAGAACATGGTGATAAAGTAGATTCTGATGAAAGATTAAAAATCGAACAAGCGTTAACAGCTGCAAAAGATGCTATAAAAACTAATGATATTTCATCAATTAAGTTAACAAAAGAAGCTCTAACAAAAGCATCTCATAAATTAGCTGAAAATATCTACAAAGCTGCTGCGCAAGAAGCTACATCAAAAAAGAATACTACAGCAAATACAAATACACAAGCTGGAGAAAAGGCTAGTAACAATCATAATACAAGAGAACAAAGTCATAGTAGTGCTGATAATAATGTTGTAGATACAGAAGTAGTAGATGACCACAAGAAAACTATATGAAAATTATAGTTTTCTTGATTTTTTTGATATATTAATAGATTGATAATGAGGTAATGAAAAAAATAACAATATGAAAAGTGATTATTACAATATACTTGGAATTTCTAAAACTGCATCAAGGGATGAAATTAAATCAGCTTATAGGAAATTAGCTCTCAAATATCATCCAGATAAAAATCCTAATAATAAAGCTGTTGAAGAAAAATTTAAAGAAATTAATGAGGCTTATAGAGTACTTTCTGATCCACAAAAAAAACAAGAATATGATACTTTTGGGCATACTTCGAATGATACTATGAATAACAATTATAGTAACAGTTATACTCAATATAGTGGAGATTTTTCTAATGTAGGAGATATTTTTGGTGATATCTTTGGTAATATTTTTGGTGGAGGAGGAAGTAAAACAAAAAAAACTCGTAGTACATCTGGAGAAGATTTACAGTATGAAATTAATATTTCTTATTTAGATGCTATGCAAGGAATTGAAATTTCTGTTAATATTCCCAAAAAAGATATTTGTCCAACATGTAACGGATATGGAACACAAGATAAAACTAATATAAAACAATGCCAAAAATGTAATGGAACAGGTCAGATAAAATTTTCTCAAGGTTTTTTTTCTATTAATCAAGAATGTAATCTTTGTAATGGTAAAGGAACAATTTTAATTAATCCATGTTTTAAATGTAGAGGCATAGGTATTATTAAAGTAACAAAAAATCTCAAAATTAAGATACCAGCTGGAGTTGATGAAGGAACATCATTAAAAATCACCGGAGAGGGTAATGCTGGGAGTAATAGGGGAAAATATGGAGACTTATATATAGTTATACATATGAAAAACATGGCTGGCTTTAATCGTAATGGGTGTGATTTACATACAGAAGTATCTATTTCTTTCCCTCAAGCAGCCATGGGAATTGATTATAATGTCCCAGTCATAGAAGGATATGTTAAGATTAAAATTCCTGCAGCAACACAAGCTGGCACGGTTTTAAGAATACGTGAACAAGGATTTCCTAAATTAGGCAGAAAAATTAGAGGAGATTTATATGTAAAAATAAATGTTATAGTTCCTAAACATATGAATGAAACTCAAAAACGTGCTCTTTTTGAGTATGCTAAAAGTATGGGTGAAATTGCACAAGATATAAAATATCAAAGTAATAGTTTTTTTAAACGAATTTTTAGATAAATAATAGGTTAGATATAAAAAATATGAGAGGTTTTTACGAATTCTATGGTACAATATGAAGCAATATTTATTGTAAGTCCAGATATTATTGATGAAAAAATTGATGATTTAATAAACAAGATTTCAAATCTTGTAAAGCAATTGCATTGTGATATTGATAACATACAGAAACTTGGAAAAAGAAAATTAGCATATCTGATTAATAATTATCATGAAGGTTACTATATACAATTAAAATTTAGAGGCTCTAATACATTAGTATCTTTAATTGAAAAGTTTTGTAAGTTTAATGATTTTATTATACGTTATATGGTTATAAAAGAACAAAATAAAAAAAGCAGCAAAAAAATAAGTAAAATTAATAATAATATTGAAGATATAAAAAAATGAATAATAACAAAGTAAAATTTACACGTTTAGCAGAAGAAAATATTGTTATATTGGTTGGAAGACTTACACAAGATGCAGAACTGAGACGTACAAATCTTGGAGTTTCTGTTTGTTCCTTTACTATAGCTATATCAAAAAGAATAAAAGATTTAACTACTAATTTATGGAAAAATACTAATCCAACCTTTGTTCCAATAGTAATATGGAGAGAACAAGCAGAAAAATTAGTAGACAAATTAAAAAAAGGTATTGCAGTTCATGTACAAGGACAATTAAAAACAAGCAAATGGATTGACACAAATGGCAAAGTTCAAAGTAGATTGGAAGTGATAGCAAATAGAGTTCAGTGTTTATCTATAATTAAAAACAGTAATAATGTAGAAAAGCAGCAAAATAATGATGAGCTTATTATAGAAGAAGAGACTCATAATATTGTAGATGATTCAACATTGAGTGATAATGATACAGATAATAGTAACGAAGAAATTCCATTTTAATTTGGAGGATTAATAAAAACTGTGAATTTTGTAAAAAAAACCATAAAACAAAAAAATACTTCAGGAAATAATAATTATAGTCGTTCACCAACAAAATTCAAACGTAGTATACATATAAGAAAAAAAATTTGCAGGTTTTGTACAGACAAACTTGAAATAGATTATAAAAATATTAATTTAATTTGTACTTTTGTAACAGAAAAAGGAAGGATTTTTTCAGGTAGAGTTACTGGCACTTGTGCAAAACATCAACGTAAATTAAGTAAAGCAATTAAAAGAGCGAGGATATTAGCACTATTGCCTTTTAAAACAAATTAATAGAAAAACAAGAAGGAGCAAGTACAGTTATGAAAGTTATGTTAATATCTAATATCCAAAAAGTCGGTAACATCGGAACAATTAAAGATGTTGCTCCAGGATTTGCTAGGAATTATCTTTTTCCTAAAAAACTAGCAGTTGCAGCTAACAAAAAGAATTTACTTAAATTTAAAAATTATATTCAACATAAAGCAAAAACTGAAAATAAAATACTTGATGATGCTAAAATCATTGCCTCCAAACTAAATAACATTGAGCTATGTATGAAAATTAAACTTGGACAAAATCATAAAACATTTGGAGTAATAACTAACTCAAAAATTGCTGATGTACTAATGAAACAACATAAGATCAAGATAGATAAACATAAGATTTTACTTAGTGAAACAATAAATTATCCAGGTAAATATAATATAAATATTAAACTTCATCCACAAGTAGTATCAACACTGAATATTGTAGTTAGTGACGATAAGTGATATAGGCCCTATGAGCATTTTGCCTAATGAGAAAAAAGTACAACCGCAAGCAATAGATATCGAAATGGCTGTTTTAGGATCAATGTTAATAGATAACGGGACAATATTAAAAACATTAGATTTACTTGCTACTGAAGATTTTTATAATGAAATTCACAAATTAATTTTTTCTTCTATTTATGAACTTTATCTTATTAAAAATAAGCCTGTTGATATATTGACTATATATAATGTTCTTCAAAATAAAGAACTATTTGTGAATGCTGGAGGTATATCATATTTAACAAAGTTGACTGATACTGTACAAACTGTAGCTAATGTTGAAAGTTATATTACAATAATAAAAGAAAAAGCAATACTACGAAAGATAATTAAAGCTGGATATTCAATAATATCTGATGCATTCCATGAGGAAAGATCAGCTGGAGAAATATTAAATGAAGCTCAAGCTGTATTATTTAATATATTTTCTCAACATAAAAATAATACAAAACATGATGGATGTATCAACATATCAGGTTTAATCCAACCATTATTAAAAGAAATTGAACACCTACATTTAAATCCTAATGAAATATCTGGATTGTCAACTGGATTCAAAGATTTAGATAATAAAACAACAGGTCTACATCCAGCAGAATTAATCATTATAGCTGCGCGGCCATCCATGGGAAAAACAGCTTTAGCTTTAAATATTGCAGAATATGTTGCTTTGCATGAAAAAAAACCTGTATGTATTTTTTCCTTAGAAACAACACGTTCGATGTTAATATTACGAATGCTGTCTTCATTAGCAAGAGTGAATGGATGGAATTTACGTAATGGGCAATGCAATGATAATGATTTAAAGAAATTACATAAAGCAGCTAATGAAATAGCTTCATCGCCTATTTTTATTGATGATAATTCCAATATAACAATAATGGAAATTGAAATAAGAGCAAGAGAATTAGCAAATGAACTGTACAAAAATAATACACCATTAGCATTAATTATTATTGATTATATACAGTTTATCAGAAGTAAACAACAAAGATTTGAGAGTAGACAACAAGAAGTCGCAGATATATCTAGAGCATTGAAATCTTTAGCAAAAGATCTAAACGTTCCTGTTATTGCATTGTCACAATTATCTAGGAAAACAGAAGACAGAAGTAACAGAAAGGATAATAAACCTCAATTGGCTGATTTAAGAGATTCTGGAGCTATAGAACAAGATGCAGATTTAGTTATGATGTTATATAGAGAAGGATATTATAATAGAGATGACACTGCTTTAAATAACAAAGCTTTATTAATGATAGCTAAGCAACGCAATGGACCTATAGCAGATATACCTTTAGTTTTTGAAGGTGAATATACAAAATTCTCCAGTAAATATATAATGCAAGAGGATTAGTTTCTTTAATTAAAAAACTAACACATCTATTCTTTTGAAATAAAATTAGATAGAATTAAATAAAAGTGCTTTGCATTATAATGTACAAAAAGTAAAAGCTCATATTTCTTAAAAGATACTAAAATTATGTTAGTAATAAAATCAAATGCTTATATGGGCATGGATTATAGAATTTTTTGTTAAAGAATCATCTAAAAAATAGATATAAGAATGGGAAACAATAGGAATTCCTTATAATACAAAACAGTTTCGAATTTACAGAAAATATCCAAAATATCTTAGATAAATATGATATCAATTTTCAGTATCTGATACTACAGAGCCTATTTATACTATACACAAATGCAATTAAATCTCTTTACTAAGATCGTGAAATTTGCAAGATACAATCTAGGATTAAAATTTATTTCTTATATTGCTAACTTTGCTGCTTTACTAACGTACTGATTTCGATACAATTATACTTGGAATACTTACTTATGAGATAAAAGCCTTATGTTAAAGCAAAAAAAGTTGTTTAAAATTCAATCAAGTGTTTGGTATGAAAAACATTAATAACATTTTTAAAAGAGTTCCTTTTGTATCATCAATTAGTTATGGAAAAACTTTTGTTACAAATAAAGTTACTAACACAGCGACAACCCTATAAGGATATGCTGATGGAGATAGTAAATCTTATTGAATAAAGGATATGTGTTAATTCATGGTAAAAAGTGTCCTATTGTTGGGAAATTACTATGACTAAAAAATGGTAGATATTACTAAATTAAAAATATCAACCTATATGATGAAGTAGTATTGATAAGAGCACAAAAAATACAAAATAAAAGTAGAAGCTTTTTTTGCACTTATAAAAATACAATTACTGATGAAATCACATCCTAAACTGAGAGTGCATCTAAAGTGTTATTGTTTAATTTTTAATGATAAAAGATATATTAAATAAATATTTATGTATTAAATGTAATTATCATACATATCAATGGTTTGGAAAATGCCCATCTTGTGGTACATGGGATAGTATTCAGGAATCTAAACAACTAACAAAATCAAACAAAAATATTGTTACACAGGCTGTTAAACTACAAGATATCCAAGATAAACAATTATCAAAATATAAAACACAAATTCATGAATTTGACAACATGATGAACGGAGGAATAATTCCTTCTTCATTAATTTTGATAGGTGGTCCTCCTGGGGTAGGGAAATCTACACTGATGTTACATATTGCAAGTAATTTGGGACATATAGGAACAGTACTATATATATCTGGAGAAGAATCTGCGTTGCAAATTAAAAGTAGATCTAAAAGAATTAAAATTACAGAAACAAATATTTTTATATTATCTGAAACGAATATTAATAATATTATTGTTAATATACAAACGATACGACCTTGTTTTGT
>JAISIG010000005.1 GCA_031262135.1 Endomicrobium sp. | reverse complement strand
AATTATTAGCTAATTGGATATCTACAGAATTAGCTAATAAATTACATGTTGCAAAATTAGATATTAATAAATCACCTATTAGTAGTGAACATTTATCTAAACTAATAGATAATATTATTGTTGGAAAAATATCTTGGAAAATAGCAAAACAAATATTTGATGAAATGTTTAAAACATCTATTGATCCTGAAATACTAATAGCAAAAATGAATATCAGTCAAATATCAGATATGACAATTATCACTCAATTATGTGATGAAGCTATTCAGGAAAAATATCAAGCTACAGTAGAAGTAAAATCAGGCAATATAAAAGCTATTGATGCTATTATAGGAACAGTTATTAGAAAATCTAATGGTAGGGAAAATCCAAAACTTGTTAATGATTTTATAACAAAGAAATTGCATGTCAAGAAATAATATGCAATTTATATATGACTTTAAAAAATATTACTTATCATTTTGTATAGTAAATGTTTTTTTTACATAGGAAATCAAGAAACTATTTTTATTAAAATATCAATAATAGTTTGAAACGAAAAAAATTATTGTTGAATGAAAAATCATATATTTACATCAAAGACAAAAGGAAAATTACTGTTTAATAAAAAGCATTTTAGATAACTTAAGAAAATTTAATTGTAGCTTTTATTGTGTAAGTTAAAGTTTAATAGATTATAATAAATAAATTTATAATAAAAAGATTTTTTATATTATTTAGAAGAGTCTCTATGTAAACATGAATTAGATATGGTTATTACTAAAAATTTTTTAGAGTAAAATGATTTCTAGTTTTTATTAAATGTTAATTTTTTATAAAAATAATACAAGAGAATGTAAAAAGCTATAAAGAATGAATAAAGATATGTATTGATCGATAGATGAATTATTGTTTGCAAATTCTTTCAAAAAGATGTAATAATTATTATTAATAAAATATTTGGAGTTAATGTCATGGAAAAATGGATATGTATGGCATGTGGATATACATATGATTCTCAATTTGGTATTCCAGAAAGTGGAATAGCTGCTCAAACTAAGTTTGAGCAATTACCAAATGATTGGGTATGTCCTATATGTGGAGCTTCTAAAAATGCTTTTGAAAAAGTAGAAAATGAGTAAACAAATATGCTTATATGAAAAAGAGATATTTTGATAATCAATCCAGTAGTAAACTTGATAATATAGTTTTAGATGAAATGTTACCATTTTTTTGTAATAATTATGGAGTTCCACAAAGTATTCATTCCTTTGGAATAGTTGTTAAAAAAGCAGTTGAAAAAGCAAGATATAATGTAGCTAAGTTATTTAATGCATACCCTGATGAAATTATCTTTACGTCTTGTGGAACAGAAGCTAATAATTTAGCTATCAAAGGAATTGTGGAATTATCGAGAAATCCCATTAAGCATATAATAGTATCTTCAATAGAACATATATCTATTCTTCAAACATTAAAATTGCTCATACAACAAGGAGTTCAGGTGACATTTCTTCCAGTGAATAAATATGGGAGTATAGATAGGACTGCACTGAAAAATAGTATTTTAGACAATACAATTCTAATATCTATACAATATGCTAATCCAGAAATTGGAACAATACAAAATATAAAAGAACTTGTATCTATAGTTCGAGAACAGTCTAACAATAATATTATTTTTCACACAGACGCAGTTAGTGCATGTGGAAAAGTTAAAATTAATGTTAAAGATTTAGATGTTGATATGTTAACTGTTTCAAGTTCTGTTATTCATGGGCCAAAAGGTGCCGCAGCATTGTATATTAGAAGAGGAGTAAAGCTAAGCCAACAAATACATGGTGGTATACAAGAATTTGGACAACGTGCTGGGACTGAAAATGTACCTGCAATTGTTGGATTCGGAAAAGCATGTGAAATAGCAAGAACAGAATTTAAAATAAATAATGCTAAAATCATAGCATTACGAGATAAAATGTTAGTAGGAATCACTAAAAAGATAGACTATATTAGTTTAAATGGACCTGTTATTAAAAACAGGCTATGTTCTAATATAAATCTGTCTGTAAAATTTGTTGAGGGAGAATCTTTAGTATTATTATTAGATGCCTTAGGAATTATTGTATCTAGTGGATCTGCATGTTCTAGTTATAATTTAAAAGGGTCACATGTATTAAAGGCAATCAAAGTAGATAGGATGCTACAACAAGGAACAATTATATTTAATTTATCAAAATTTAATACTATGGCTGACATTCGTTCTGTTTTGATAGAATTACCAAAATGTGTCTCTAAGCTAAGGAAAATATCTTCTTTACACTTAAATGTTTCCAAAGGAATTGATAATAATATAAATAATTGATCAAATAAAAGTTGGTAAGAAAAATGTCATTTTATTCTAAAAAAGTAATGGATCATTTTATGAATCCAAGAAATGTTGGGTATATTGATCATCCTGATGGTGTTGGACAAGTTGGGAATCCCATATGTGGTGATATGATGACATTTTATATTAAAGTACATAATAATAGAATAATAGACGTTAAATTTCAAACGTTTGGATGTGCAGCCGCAATAGCAGTATCATCTATGGCTTCAGAGATGGTATTAGGAAAAACTCTTGATGAAGTACAAAAGTTAACAAATGAAGATGTTGCACAAGCATTAGATGGATTACCAAAAAATAAAATACATTGTTCAAATTTAGGGGCAAATGCATTACATAAAGCTATTCAAAATTATAAATTGAAAATGAAAAATAAAAAGGAAATTTAGATTATTTAAATATAATATGTTATTAAAAGATAATGTGTATTCTGTAGGAGTCATTGATTGGAACAATAGAGAATTTCATGAATCTACTTATAAAATAAGAAGAGGAACAACATATAACTCCTACTTAGTACTTGATAAAAAAAATGTTTTAATTGATGGTGTACATCAATCTTATAAAAATCAATTTATTTCTAACATTAAAAAGATTATAAATCCTAAAAAAATAGATATTATAATTCTTAATCACATTGAGCCTGATCATTCTGGAGCTATTATGCAAGTCTTAGCGTCATGTTCCTATAACGTTATTATTTATAGTACACGTAAAGCAAAAGAAGGATTCCTAAAATATTATAATGATAATGTTATGTTATATAATATTGAATGGAGAACTATTTCATCTTTTCAAGAGATTACTATAGGGAAAAGAACTTTACAATTTATAGAAACTCCTATGATGCATTGGCCAGATAGTATGGTCACATATTCCAAGTTAGATAATATTTTATTTTCCAATGATATATTTGGACAACATTATGCAACAAATCAAATATTTGATGATGATTTAGGTATCCATTGTTCTATATTATTTGAAGAAGCAAAAAAATATTATGCAAATATATTGTGGACATTTAACCCTGTAATTCTAAGTAAATTAGATATTTTAGTAAAATTACCAATTAAATTAATTGCTCCAAGTCATGGATTAGTATGGCGGAAATATATATGTAGGATTACTCAACAATATATTAATTGGGCATCAAATTTATTAAAAGATAAAGTTACAATAATTTATGAATCAATGTGGCATTCTACAGAAAAAATAGCTTATAGTATGCTTGAAGGTGTTACTTCAGAACACCTTGATGCTTATTTATTTAATGTCACAAAAATAGATAAAACAGATATCTTATCACATATGCTTGATTCAAAAGGATGGATTATTGGCTCATCAACTAACAATAGGCAAATGTTACCCGTAATGTCAACTTTATTAAATTGTATTAAATATATCAATAAGGTAAATACTAGATTATCTTCTGTATTTGGTTCGTATGGCTGGAGTGGAGAGGCAATAGATGATATAAAAAAAGTACTCTCAAATATTACATTAACATTAAATCAATTTTGTTTTAGTTGTGTTTTTAATCCTACTAATGATGAATTAAATGAATGTTATAATATTGCGAAACAGTTTGCTATAAGAATCAAAAATAATAATATTATATAATTAATATCAATATCACGAGTGTAACTATGAAAATTATTTTTTTTAAATGTATTCATTATTCTATATGTATTTTATTAATTTGTTTAGTGTTGCTTCAAGCAGGAGATGAGGCTGGATTAAGTAATATTTTTGGTAGTGGTTCTAAGCAAATATTTAATATCCCATCAGGCACATTGTTTATTAAGAAAATGACTGCAGCCATATCATGCATATTTATTTTAAATACCTTGTTTTTAGTTAAAATATTCTAAAAATACTCATTTGCTGAGGTGGCGGAATAGGTATACGCACACGTTTGAGGGGCGTGTCCTAATATTTTTTTGGATGCGGGTTCAAGTCCCGCCCTCAGCACTTATTTCTTTTGTTTCTTTTGCGGGTGTAGTTCAATTTGGTAGAATATCTCGTTGCCAACGAGAAGGTTGTGGGTTCAAGTCCCATCGCCCGCTTTTTGATTTTAAATTTTAATAGGATTAAACCAAATGATATTAAAGACTTATATACCAAAAAAAGTAAATAGACAATGGCATATTATAGATGCAGATTCAAAAATTTTAGGTAGACTAGCAGTAAAAATAGTACAAATACTTAATGGTAAAAATAAAGTATTTTATACTAAACACATAGATTGCGGTGACTTTGTTATAGTCATTAATGTAAGTAAAATACTTTTAACTGGGAAGAAACTTAAGCAAAAAACATATTTCACCTATTCTGGATTCCCTGGTGGATGTAAACTAATACCTTATTCAGAATTGATGAGTAAAAGTCCAGAAAAAGCTTTATTTTCAGCTGTAAAAGGAATGCTCCAAAAAAATAAACTTGCTCATAAACAAATAAAACGACTTAAATTATTTAAATATGGTGATTGTTCTAAACATATGGCCCAAATTCATAATATAAATTATAAATTAGAGAGGGGATAAGTGGATTCTATATATATAAGTACAGGAAGAAGAAAGAAAGCTGTAGCACGAGTAAAAACTAAATATGATGATAAGAAGAAGCTATTTATAAATGGAAAAACAGTGGAGGAATACTTTGGAGGATTAAACAGATTGAAGACTCTAGCTTTAAAACCAATCATAATATGTAATAATCACAATAGTTTCTTTGTCAATGTATTTGGTGGTGGATTAAGTGGACAAGCTGGAGCTATTAGCCATGGATTAGCAAGAGCACTATTAAAATTAGATATATCCTTAAAATCTACTCTAAAAAAAGAAAAGTTACTAACTAGAGATGCTAGACAAGTTGAAAGGAAAAAATCAGGAAGACCAAAAGCTAGAAAACGTTTCCAATTTTCAAAAAGATAGTTTGGTTATTTAGAATAGTTTAATTCATCTTTTGTAATGAAAATATTATGCGGGTGGTTTTCTATTAATCCAGATGAAGTAATTTCAACAAATTGACTTTTTTCTTGAAATTTTTTTATCGTATTAACTCCACAATATCCCATTGAAGCTTTAATGCCTCCAACTAATTGATATATCACATCGCTTAGCTTTCCTTTACATGGGACACATCCTTCTACGCCTTCTGCTACTAGTTTTGATGATTTGTTTTGTTGTTGTTCATTCTCGTCTTGAAAATATCTATCTCTACTTCCAGATAACATAGCAGCTCTTGAGCCCATACCTCTATATGCTTTAAAAGGTTTATTTTTATAAAATAATGTTTTACTAGCACTTTCATCTGTTCCAGCTAATAAAAATCCTATCATGCAAGTGTCAGCTCCAGCTGCTAATGCTTTCGCAAGATCTCCAGAATATTTCATTCCTCCATCGGCTATCAAGGGAATATTATATTTGAGTGCTACTTTAGCACAATTGTAAATTGCTGTTACTTGAGGAATTCCAACTCCTGTTATTACTCTTGTGGTACATATAGCCCCAGGCCCTATTCCTACTTTGATTGCGTCTGCCCCTGCACTAATTAAAGCTTTTGCTGCTGAGGCAGTAGCAATATTTCCAACAATTAACTGAATATTAGAAAATGTTCCTTTGATTTTTTCTATAGCATTAAGTACTTTGGAGCTATATCCATGGGCAGTATCTATTACTAAAACATCTACATTAACTTCGTTTAACTGTATTATACGATCAAACATATCATTTGTAATTCCTATAGATGCCCCTACTAATAGTTTGCCAGTTTGATCAGTGACAGCATTAGGTGAATAAAATTTTTTCTCTGTATCTTTATTTGTAACAATTCCTTGTAATATAAATTCATCATTAACAATAGGCAGTATTTCTAATTTATTTTTCTTTAATATTTCTTGAGCGTATTGTAAAGATTCTAGTCTAGTAGTGATACAATCTTGTTGTTTTTGCATGATTTCACAAACTTTTTTATTTTTATTAAGCTCATAACGCACATTTCTACTAGTAGCAATACCTAACAATTTTTTTTCATTATCAACTATAGGAACACTCGTAATCTTATATTTCATAAGAAGATGCTTCAAGTCTCTAATAGAAGAATTTTTCTGTAAAGTAATTGGATTATAGATAATATAATGATCTGATTGTTTTACTTTATATACTTCTCTAGCTTGTAAATCAATAGACATATTTTTATGAATAATTCCTATTCCTCCCTCTCTTGCAAGAGCTATGGCTAACTCTGACTCTGTAACTGTATCCATACAAGCACTGACGATTGGAATGTTTAATCTAATGTTTTTTGTTAAATTAGTTGTTAAGTTAACATCTTTAGGTAAGATATTAGAATATTGTGGAATCAATAAAACGTCATCAAAAGTTATTGATTTGCCTAAAAATTTCTTAACTTTGCATCTCATTTAGAAATTCCTGTATTATTCCTTTATTATAGTTTTTTATTCTATGAATTTACTAAATATTATTCAAGCGATCTTTTATATTGTTAAATTATTATTTATTATATAATATATTTATGGGCTGTCATCGTCTAGTGGTTTAGGATATTGCCCTCTCAAGGCAAAGATCATGGGTTCGAATCCCGTTGACAGCATTTGATTGATTTTTTCTTTTTAGTTTTTTTTGCGCCCATAGCTCAATGGATAGAGTATTTGACTACGAATCAAAAGGTTAGAGGTTCAAGTCCTCTTGGGCGCGGTGATTTAATAATAAAAAGGGAGTAGTTGATATTATGACAGTAAAACAAAGAGTAGAACAAGCATTACATAGCTTGAGATCACATTTACAAGCAGATGGAGGTGATATTGAGTTAATAGATGTCAATTGTAAAGATGGAATAGTTAAAATTAAATTAACAGGTGCATGTAATAAATGTCCTATGTCACATATAACTGTACAAAATAAAATAAAAAAAGTAATTCAACAATACGCCCCAGAAATTAAAGAGATATATACAGTGTAATTGAAATTAAAACCTTTTTTAGGAGAAAAAAATAAAAAATGGCTTTAGTAGTGATGAAATTTGGAGGTTCATCTGTTTCAGATTTAACAAAAATAAGACATGTTGCTGAGTTAATTATAAAAAAAAAGCATTCACATAACAAAGTTATAGTTGTCGTATCTGCTCCAGGAGATAAAACCGATGAAATATTAGATATAGTACATAATATAACATCAACTCCTTCTTTAAGAGAACTCGATATGTTATTATCAACAGGGGAAATCATTTCAATTTCTCTTTTATCTATACTATTAAATTCTCTTGGAGAGACTGCTGTTGCTTTAACTGGCCCACAAGCTGGTATTATTGGAAATAATGAATATACAAATGCTAAAATCACACAAATTAATACAAACAATATAATGACTAAGTTAAAACAAGGGAATATTGTCATAGTAGCTGGTTTTCAAGCATTAAATAATCTTGGTGATATAACAACCTTAGGCAGGGGTGGGTCAGATTTAACTGCTGTAGCTTTAGCAGCAACATTAAAGGTTGATTATTGTGAAATATATTCAGATGTTGATGGAATTTATTCAGTAGATCCAAGAATAAACCAAAATGCAATTAAATTAAATATTATTTCTTATGATGAAATGCTAGAAATGGCAAGTACAGGAGCTCAGGTATTACAAACACGAAGTGTATTAATCGCAAAAAAGTTTAACATTGACATATACTCAAAAGGTACTTTTAGTAATGATTGTGGAACATTAATAACCGACAGGAGAAATTACATGGAAAGTTTATCAATTTCTAGTATAACTAGTGATAAAGATAAAGTACAGTTTAGTATAACAAGTTCTGATAATAATGCATTCGGGTTAGTAAGCAAAATTTTAAATAAATTAGCACAATGTAATATAAATGTTGATATGATTGAACAACCAATTAATAATATACTAGCATTGACTGTGAGTAAAAAAGATATGAATCAAACAAATACAGAATTAAAAAATGTTTTGCATAAAACATCAAATATTATTTGTAGGCCTTGCATTACTAAAATATCTGTTATAGGGATAGGATTAAGAAATAATACAACACTTTTAGCTGATATATTTAATATGCTTCATAAAAATAATATAGAGATTTTTATGATTTCGACAAGTGAAATAAGAATATCATTTATAGTAAAAGAATCAGACACTGAACAAGCTATAAATGTTTTACATAAAAATTTAATTGAGAGCAAAATGAAAATCAAGCATTAAATTTACATAAATGAAATTCAAATTTATACATCTTGTACAACAATATATACAAAACTTATATCAAACTTTTAATAGAAAATGTTATAAACGTTTCGTGTTGATATACTTTAGAAAAAAAGTTAGATGTTTTAATCGATGTTTACAATGTTCAAATCAGAAATCTATAATAAAACTAAGTGACGTAACCTTTGGTAGTTATACATTTGTTACTGTATGTGGTTGTGATAATAATTTAGAGAATAAGCTTCTTGAAATGGGGTTTATTCCTGGTACAGAGTTAATTATTATTAATAATAATGGACTAGGAGGAAGTATAATCATTAAAATAATGGGAACCAGAATAGCTATTAATTATAATGTAGCTAAAAAGATTTTGGTGAAGTAAGGAAATGAAGAAACATTTAAATCATCCCATTATAACAGCAGCTCTCTTAGGAAATCCTAATGTTGGAAAGTCAACTATTTTTAATATTTTAACAGGTGCTAAGCAATATGTTGGAAATTACCCAGGTGTTACTGTAGATAAAACAATAGGGATTAGATGCTATAAAAATTATGATATACATTTTGTAGATCTGCCTGGAATCTATAGTTTATCTTCTTGTTCTGAGGATGCAAAAATCACATCACGTTTCTTATTATATGATAACGTAGATATTATAATCAATGTTATGGATGCTTCAAATTTAGAACGAAATTTTTATCTTTTTACACAAATCATAGAACTTAATAAAAATATCATAATTATTTTAAATATGTTAGATATTCTTAAATCTCAACATAAAACAATTAATATAAATAAGATGTCTGCTTTATTAGGAACATATGTATTCCCTGTAATAGCAACAAATAGAATAAAAAATAAAGATAATATAAATATAATTTTAGATTATATATTGGATATTTATAAAAAGAATTCTAGAGATAAAAAATATGTTATGCCAGTTCAAGTAGATTATGGAGAAGATATCATAGGAGAAATAGGAAAAGTTTCTCAACTGTTAATACAAAGTAACATCAGTAATAAAATATCTAAAAATTGGTTAATGATTAACTTACTAGAAAACAATCCTAGCGCAATAAAACTCATCAATTTAAGTAATAATAAAATAGAAATCTTAAAACAAATTGAGAGAAGCAGAAACCATATAATAGAACATTTTAACACTAAAATTGAAGTAGAAATAGCAAATAGACGATATGGATTCGCTAGAGCAATTGTTAAAATGATAGTTAATAAGAAAAAAATTAAAACAATAGATTATAATGAAATTATAGATAATTATGTTCTAAATAGATATTTATGTATTCCCATATTTCTTTGTATTATGTATATAATTTTTAAATTCACATTCTTTTTTTCCACACCAGTTGTTAATTTATTTGTTGTATTTTTTAAATTCGTTTCATTTAAAATCTCTACCGCAATTGCTAGCAGTATACTTAAATCATTCATTATTGATGGAATCATTGGTGGGCTGGGGGGAGTATTAAGTTTTTTTCCCATATTACTTTTTATGTTCTTTGCAATAGCATTTTTTGAAGATTTAGGTTATATGGCACGGGCATCATTTATAATGGATAAATTACTAAGTAGATTTGGGCTTACTGGGAAATCATTTTTACCGTTAATGATTGCAACAAATGGATGTGCAGGACCAGGAATTATTGCAACAAGAATTTTAGAGTCCAAACGAGAACGTATTCTAACTATGTTGATCGTTCCATTTATGATTTGTGGTGCAAAATTTCCAGTTTGTATGTTTGTTATAAGAGTAATTTTTGCTCATAAATATCAATCTATAGTTATGTTTTTATTGTATATTTTTAGTATTCTAATAGCTTTAACTGTATCTAAAATTCTAAGTTCAATGATCTCGCAAGAGCATTCAAGTCATTTTATTATGGAATTACCTCCATATCATTTACCTAAATTTAGAGGTTTACTATTAAAAATGTGGGAAAGAAGTTGGATATATATCCGAAAAGCTTGGACTATTGTCATTTTTACTTCGATATTCGTTTGGAGTATGTCAACATTAACATATCATAATAAAAATGTATTAGATATTCCTAAAAAAATTCTTAATCCATTATTTACTCCTATAGGGCTTGATGGAAATAAAGCAATCTCTTTATTAACTGGAATAATAGCTAAGGAAATTGTAATTAGCACTTTAAATTTAACTAACTGTAAGGATAATATATACTTACATGATAATACTAACAGAGAGTGGGATCCTTTACAAGGTATTACATTTCTAATATTTTTTTTAACCTATATTCCATGTATAACATCAATATTAATCTTTTGTAAAGAAGTAGGAAAAAAAAAATACAAATGGTTAATTGGTATACTTTTTGGTAATACTATACTTGCATGGAGTTTGTCATTTATTGTTTTTAATATAGGCACAGTGCTATCTAGGTATATATATATAGGCAAATAAATGGAGCTAGCGGGACTTGAACCCGCAATATTATCGTTGCGAACGATATATTTTTCCTATTTAAATTATAGCCCCATCTCTTATTATTTATTATATAATTTTTTTGATCTAAGAATAGGAGGTATTATAAATAAAAAAAATGTCATATACAGTTTTAGCAAATAAATTAAGGCCACAGACATTTGATGAAATTATTGGGCAAGATTATATATGCAAAATCCTGAAAAATTCTATTAAAACAGGTCGTATTGCTAATGCTTATTTATTTAGTGGGAATAAAGGTTGTGGAAAAACAACAATGGCAAGAATTTTTGCTAAAGCTTTAAATTGTGAAAAAGGGCCAACAATCAATCCATGTGGAATATGTTCTATTTGCAAAAGTATTACGAAAGGGACTAATTTAGATGTATTAGAAATAGATGGAGCTTCAAACAATGGCATTGATGAAATAAGGGCATTAATAAATAATTCTAAGTTTTCAAATACTCATTCACGTTATAAAATTTACATTATAGATGAAGCTCATCAAATAACAATACAAGCTTTTAATGCTTTATTGAAGATAATGGAAGAGCCTCCTGACCATGTTATTTTTATTTTAGCTACCACTATGCAAAGTAAAATTCCTATTACGATTTTATCAAGATGTCAAATATATCCCTTTAGTTTAATATCTTCTTTAGGTTTAACTTATGTTATTCGACGTGTAGCTAACAAAGAAAACTTAAAACTAACAGTAGATGCTATTAATATAATTATTTCATTATCTAATGGATCTATACGAGATGCTTTCAATATATTAGATCAAATATTAAATATGAAAACAGAAAATTTTTTAATCAATGGAGACGCTATAAGGCAGATGTTAGGTATTGCTCCAAAACAAATACTATTTTCTATAATTAATAGTATTGCAACTAATAACATAAAAACTATTTTACAAGATTTAACACAACTTTATGAAAATGGTTATAATATATTACAATTTGCAAAAGATTTAAGAAATTATTTAAGAACAATTATGATTTATTCAATAAACCCAGATTTACTTAAATTATCTATTGAAGATAAAAATTTTATTATTACCCAAGGTCATGTATTTTCTATTAATAGACATATTCGTATATCTAATCTTCTTTCAAAAGCAATTCAAGAAATAAAAAATAGTAGTGATGATATAAATATTATTTTAGAAATGTATATTATTAAAATAGCTGAACCATATTACAATATTAATGAACTTATTGCAAAAATTGATCATATGATAAAACAAAACAGTATTAAAAACAAATTTCCCTTAGCACACATAAAAACAATATGGCACAATATAGTTGATGAAATAATCAATAAGAATCCACTGACTGCTCAATCTTTAAAAAATATAGCAATAAAAATAACAGATCATAATATTTTAGAGTTGTCATATACCTCTCAACTTGACTTTAATACCATTATAGAATTTAAAGATATAATCTTAAGTATGTTAAAAAAAATGACTAATAATTTAAATATAAAAATACAAATCAAAAAAAATGATGCAAGCTTGATACATAAACATAATATTGAAAATGATAATATGCCTCAATATGTATTAGATATAGCAAAACAATTTGGAGTGGAACATGTTGATATTAAAGAGAAAGTTAAAAACTAAATTTAAATTTAAATTATGTTAGGAGGGCAAAACAATAATGGCAATAAATGATACAATAACTGAAATTCGTTGGCATGGCCGTGGAGGGCAAGGAGCAAAAACTGCTTCACTTCTGTTTGCTGAAATTATGCTACGAACGGGAAACTATTATGTTCAAGCTTTTCCTGAATATGGTCCTGAAAGAATGGGTGCACCGGTACAAGCATTCAATCGAATTAGTCGACAAGTTATAACAATTCATTCTAGTATTACTTCTCCAGACTATATTGTAGTATTAGATCCATCTTTACTAGAAGATTATAATATAATTATTAATGGATTTACAATCAATAGTAAGATTATTATTAATACTTCTCTAAGTGTAACTGATATAGCACTTAAGTTAAATATTAATAAAAATAATGTTTATGTAGTCAATGCACGTGAAATTTCTCTAAAAACGATAGGTAAATATATTCCTAATGCGCCTATGCTTGGAGCTTTACTAAAAATTATAGGGAATATAAATCTTAATCAAGCATTGAATAGCGTTGAGAAAAAATTATTAGAAAAATTTAGAAATAAAACAGAAGTTATACATGGTAATTTAAATGCTATAAGTAGTGCTTTTAATGAAGTATCAAGATAATACATCAAGGAGTATAAACAAGTGAATAAAAATGATGATAAAAAATATATATATACAGCAACTACCTTACCTATTGGTGATATTGTTGAAGCTGGAACTGCATCAAAATTCTATACTGGAGATTGGAGAGTAAAGAAACCAATATGGAATAGTAAAAAATGTATTAATTGTTTAACTTGTTGGATTTATTGTCCAGATTCATCCATAAAACTTACTATATCAGATATCAAACAAAACATTATAAATGGAATAGATTACAAATATTGCAAAGGCTGTGGTATATGTGCTAAGGAATGTAAACTTAATGCAATAATTATGGAAGAAGAAATAAAATAAATTTCTAAGGAGTGAAATATATGATTAAACCTATCTCCAGTAGAGGGACAATCGTTGCTAAAACTGGGAATGAAATTGCAGCAGAAGCAATGCGCCAAATAGAACCAGATGTTGTAGCTGCATATCCTATTACTCCTGCTACTGAAATAGTGCAAATCTTTTCACAATTTGTATCAGATGGAATTGTAAAAACTAAATATATTGCAGTTGAAAGCGAACATTCAGCAATGTCTGCTACAATAGCTGCTTCTGCTGCTGGGGTAAGAGCTATGACTGGAACTTCTTCACAAGGATTGTGTTTTATGTGGGAAATGTTATACATTGCTTCAGGCTTAAGATTACCTATAGTTATGGTGGAGGTGAATAGAGCTATTGCAGCTCCTATAAATATTCATGGAGATCATTCTGATACAATGGGGGCTAGAGATTCAGGATGGATACAAATCTATTCTGAAAATGTTCAAGAGGTATATGATAATATTATTCAAGCAATTAACATAGCTGAAAAAACACAATTACCTGTACTTGTAGCTATGGATGGGTTTATCATTTCTCATTGTATGGAAATAGCAGAAATTTATAATGATAATGCAGTAAAACTATTTATTGGAGAGTATAAACCAACAAGATATCTTTTAGATATAAAACATCCATATACTTTAGGTTCATTAGATTTACAAGATTATTATTTTGAACATAGATATCAAGTAGCTCAAGCGATGTCTCATGCTAACAAAACAATACTTCAAATAGCTAATGATTTTAACAATATTTTTGGACATGAATATCATTTATATGAAAAGTATAAGTTGGATGATGCAGAACTAGGAATAATTATCATTGGATCTGCTGCTGGTATTGTTAAAATGGCAATTAATGAGTTAAGATCTAAAAATCTTAAAGTTGGATTACTCAAGGTAAGAGTGTATAGACCATTTCCAAGAGAATATATAATTAAAGATTTAGCACATATAAAAGCTATTGCTGTATTAGATAGAGTAGATTCATGTTCAGGAGCCTTTGCCCCACTTTATTCTGACGTTGTTTCTGCTCTGTATTCAGAGGGGATTACTACACCTAAAGTTATAAATTATATTTATGGCTTAGGAGGCAGAGATATCAATATCGAGCACATTAAAAGTATTTATAATACATTAAATAAAATTCTATTAGACAAAGAAGAACAATATAACAAAATTAACTATATTAACTTAAGAAAATAAAGTACATGGAGCAACATTAATGATAATAAATCTACAAACATTAAGTAAAACCAGAGAACACTTAACTGGAGGGCATAGATTATGCGCAGGATGTGGAGCTGCTATAGTTGCTAGACAAGTTCTAATAGCAGCTGGGGATAAACATGTAGTTGTCACAAGCGCTACTGGGTGTTTAGAAGTATCTACTACAATTTTCCCTTATACAGCTTGGAAAGATTCATTTATACATAGTGCATTTGAAAATGCAGCAGCAACGTGCAGTGGTCTTGAAGTGGCCTATAATCAATTAAAAGAAAAAGGGAAAATCACAGATGACATAGTATTTATAGCTTTTGGTGGCGATGGAGGCACTGCAGATATAGGATTACAAGCTTTATCAGGAGCTATGGAAAGAGGCCATAAAATACTCTATGTATGTTATAATAATGAAGCGTATATGAATACTGGAGTTCAAAGGTCAGGGCTTACGCCTTTTGGAGCAAGAACAACTACTGCTCCTGTAGGTAAAATTTATCAAGGGAAAAAAGAAGACAAGAAGGATTTAACTCAAATTATGATAGCTCATAACATTCCATATGTAGCACAAAGTTATGTTGGCAATTGGAAAGATTTAATCCAGAAAGTACAAAAAGCTTTAGAAATAAATGGGCCTTCTTTTATTAATGTTTTAACCCCATGTAGACTAGGTTGGGGCTATCCTCCAGAAGACACAATGGATATAGGAAGGCTTGCAGTGGAAACATGTGTATGGCCTGCTTATGAGGTAGAAAATGGAAATTATAGGATAAATATTAAGCCACAACCTAAAAAACCAGTAATAGAATTTTTAAAAAAACAGGGAAGGTTTAAACATCTTTTAAAGGAAGAAAATAAATACATTATTGAGTTAATTCAAAAAAACGTTGATCAAAAATGGAAATTTTTGAAAAAACAAGAATGGTTGAGCCTATATCCATTATAAATTAAACTAAATTTATTATTTTGCATAATAAATTATGGAAGAAAAACAATATGTTAATCAATATAGATAGAATCCTAAATTCTGTTCAAAAACCAGCAAGATATATTAATGGAGAAATTAATTCTTATCACAATAATAAAAATGATATTGAGTTATCAATAGTATTGTGTTACCCTGAACTTTACGAAATTGGAGCATCAAATTTAGGGATTGAAATCCTTTATCATTTAATTAATGAAAAACGACTTGCTAGATGTGAACGAGTTTTTGCTCCAGGGGAAGACATGGAGCTTATGTTAAAGCAACATCATATACAATTATTTTCATTAGAGTCCAAAACCCCTTTAAACAAATTTGATATTATAGGTTTTACAATTCAGTATGAACTTGTAGTTACAAATATTATAAACATTCTTAGTTTATCTAATATCAACATTTTTGCAAAAGATAGGAAAGATTATGAGCCATTAGTAATAGCTGGAGGACCTGCACTAACAAATCCAGAACCATTTTGTGACTTTTTTGATTTATTTGTATTGGGAGACGGAGAAGAAGTAATAGAAGATATACTAACAATGTATAAAAATATAAAGTATTGTACTCGATCAAAAAGGGATAGGTTAAAACTATTAGCTAATATAGCAGGAGTTTATGTTCCTTCTTTGTATAAGGTAACATATGGTAATAGTTCAATTAACAGTATCACATCTATTTGTTCAATATTGAATACACCAAAAACAATTATCAAAAAGCGTATTTCTGACTTAGATAATATATATATCCCTAAGAAAAAAATATTACCCTTTATGGACATTATTCATAATAGAATGATTATTGAAATTGCACGTGGATGTTTAGGGAAATGTAGATTTTGTCAGGCATCAAAATATTACTATCCATGGAGACAACGATCTATTAATGCAATCCTAGATATTGTTAAAAGTAATATTAATATGGGATTTGAAAATATTACTTTTTCATCATTATCCTGCAGTGATTATCAAGAATTTGAAGAGTTACTAATCCGTACAAGACAGTTATTTCTTAGCTCACATTATTGTTGGAACATTGCCTTACCATCATTAAGATGTAATACGAAAGTGTTAAGAATTTTAAAATACGTTAACCAACACTCATTTAAGAAACCAACATTAACACTTGCTCCTGAGGCAGGAACTGAAAGATTACGGAATGTTATAGGAAAATATATTTCCGATAGTCAAATTATTAAAACTATTTTAACAGCGCATGAAATGGGATGGAAAGTAATAAAACTTTACTTTATGATAGGACTCCCTACGGAAACTGATGATGACATTCTCAAGATAGGCGAATTGTTAAAAATCATTAAAAAACAAGCAAAAACTCTAAATTTTAATGTAACAGTTTCTCCTTTTATTCCAAAAGCACAAACTCCATTCCAATGGGTAGAAATGAATACACTTGAAGAGCTACAACGAAAAATAATTTTAATTAAAAAAATCCTTTCTCCGTATACAAAAAAAGTACGAATACATAATTATAAAGCAAGTATTATTGAAGCATTAATAGCAAGAGGTAATAGAAAATTATCACAAATTATTTATGAAGCATGGCAACAAGGAGTAAGATTTAATCACTGTCTAGATGATTTTTCACTGACTGTATGGGATAAAATATTAATTAAACATAATATCAATTTATCTTTAGATTTATACAAACAAAGGGACTATAATACAATTTTCCCATGGGATCATTTATTTTTTGGAGTGCCAAAAGAAGCATTATTTAAGGAATATCAAAATAGTTGCAATATAAGACAAAATTCTACTTATAATCCTTCGTTTAATGATCATTATTATAATAAAAGTATTGTTGTAGTAAATAATATGCAATACCATCCCGAAGAACCTATGATGAGATACCAATTATGTTTTTCAAAAATTGGTCCTATAAAATTTATTTCTCATTTAGATCAAGTAACTTTGCTCAGGCGATTAGCTAGAATGTCAGGATTACCTATAGCATTTACTGGTGGATTTAGTCCAAAAGTAAAATCATCTTATGGCCCACCACTGCCTCTTGGATATGAAAGTTGTAGTGAATATATGGATATATATTTAACTAAAAAGATTAGTATTTGTAATTTTAAAAAATCTTTCTCAAAAGTATTGCCGTATGGAATGAAAATTATTAAAGTGCAAGTTGTACCATTAGTATTTCCAAGTATTAATAATTTAATTAATGTAGCAGAATATGAAATATATGATAGAAATAATGTTATATCTCAAGAAAAAATTATTAACTTACTTAAGCAGGAAGTAATTGTAGTTGATCAAATTGTTAATGATAAAAATATCAAAATAAATATTAAACCAATAATTAAATATTTAAAAAAAGAAAATGAAATTTTAATATTACAGGTACGACTTATAAATGGTAAATTTCTAAGGCCAAAGGTTATTTTAAATATACTTGGATATGATGATTTACTATTTAATATAAAACGAAGTAACTTATTTATTGAAACAGAGTGTGGGGAATTATATACTATATAAATATATCTAATAAAAACTGTGAAAAGAGAAATAATAGTTAATGCTACATATAATGAAATTAAAGTAGCAGTTCTTGACAATAATGTTTTAAAATATTTTTTTCTTGAACTAATAGACAATAAAAGTATATTGAATAATATTTATAAGGGAACAGTAAAAAATATTTTACCAGCTTTGGGTGCTGCTTTTGTTCATCTTGGGCATAATATAACTGCATATTTGACTATCAATAAAATGCATAACGTTAACATAGGCCAAAATATATTAGTACAAATATGTAAAGAAGCTATAGGCTCTAAATGTCCTAAAGTTACAACAAACATTGCTATTCCAGGAAAGTCTTTAATCTATATGCCTTTTGCCAATGGAATTAAAATATCTAAAAAGATTGATAATAGTAATAGAAAGCGCTTAATAGATTTAATACTAGAATTACAAAATGTTTTATCTATGAAAGGCAAAATCATTGTTAGAACGAATGCAGCTCAAGCTAAAGAGCAAGAAATAGAATATGAGTTTAAATATTTATTTAATCTTTATCAATCAATATTTAAACTATTTCAAAAAATGCAATATCCTGATATCTTATATGAAGACTTTAATACTGTTGTTAAAGTGATACGTGATTATTATTCTAATAATGTATCAATTATACATATAGATTCTAAAAAAATATTCAAAACTACTTTAAACTACTTAAAGTTATTTAAATCACAGTGCTATGAGAAAGTTATTTTATATGATAATAATATTCCAATACTGAAAGCATATAATCTTGAACAAACGATAAACAACCTTTCTTTAAAGAAAGTACAACTTAGTTCTGGAGGATATTTAATAATAGAAGAATTAGAATCTATATCTGTTATAGATGTTAATAGTGGGAAATTTACATCTAAATTAGTACAAGAAGATACTGCACTTCAAACAAATATTGAAGCAACTAAAGAAATAGCAAAACAAATACGCTTAAGAAATATAGGAGGGATAATTATTATAGATTTTATTGATATGAAGAATTTAATGAATAGAGTAAAAGTATTTAAAATGTTACGTAAATATACCAAAGATGATAAAGCAAAAATAAAAATATGGCCTATAACTCATTTAGGATTAATTGAAATGACAAGAGAAAGGAAAACTAAATCATTAGTGTCAATTTTAAATAACATATGTCCAACATGTAAAGGCATAGGGATTATTTAATTTAAATTTCTTTTGGAGCAGTTCCTTTTATAAATACTTCCAATGATGATGGATTATTATTATTACTGTTTATGATTGGTAATCCTGTTTTTATATCCAACAATATCATTTCGATATTTTTAGGTTTATTAAAATCAACAATTGGATAATCTGCTAAAGCTCCTATCATAAAGTCAGTCCATATCGGACATGCAAGAGTTCCACCAGTAATTTTTTTTCCAAGGGAGGATCTGTCATCATAACCTATCCATACCCCTGTCACAAGTTGTGGCGTATACCCTATAAACCAAACATCTGTTGAATTATTTGTCGTTCCAGTTTTTCCAGCACATGGTCTATGCAATCTTTTTGCATCCCATCCACTGCCTTTTTCTATTACTGCTTTTAGCATGTCAGTTATTATAAAACATATCTTCTTTGAAAGTACTTTTCTTTGTTTTGTATAACAACGTTCTATTATCTTTCCATCTCTATCAACTATTTTTCGTATTATATAAGGTTTACTTTTTATGCCTCCAGAAGCAAATATTGCAAAAGCTGAAACAACTTCTTGTAAAATAACATCACTAGCTCCTAATCCTAAAGTTAAAGAATTAATTAAATTAGTAGATATTCCTAATCTTTTTGCAAGAGTGATGACTTTATTAGGAGTAATTCTGTTAATAAGTTCAACTGCACAAGTATTAATAGACCATGCTAAAGCCAACTTTAAGATGATAGGGCCTATATATTTCTTATTATAATTTTTTGGAATCCATAATTTATTGTGTTTAATTAAGTTTTCTGATTCTATTTTATCTAAAACATGAATATCTCTAGATAGAAAGTTCCACTTTCCATTATTATATATAAATATTAAAGGGCTATCATTCAATATGGTAGCTGCAGTCAATCCATGTTCCAGAGCAGCTACATATATAAATGGTTTAAAGGATGATCCAGCTTGTCTTGCTGCTTGGGTTGCCCTATTAAATTGTGATTCCTGGAAATTTCTGCCACCAACCATGGCTATTATCTCGCCATTATTAACATCAATAGATATAAGTGCCCCTTGAACTTTGTGAGGTCTAAATTTTATTTTTTGATTATTATCAAATTTTAATAAGTATTCGTTTAGTATTGTTTCAGCTAAGATTTGAGATTTTATATCTATAGTAGTATAAATAGACAACCCAGAGTTAAACAATTTATCTCTTCCATATTTTTGTTCAAGGAATACTCTGATAATTTCTATAATATATTGCCCATATTTATTATTGCCTTGGAATGCATTTATATATTTAAGCAAGTCTTGTCTATTAGCTATTTTTTCTTGTTGTTCTGTAATATAGTTTAGAGCTCTCATTCTAGATAAAACAATATTTCTACGTAATAATGTTGCTTTAGGGTTGTTAAAAGGATTATAATAATTAGGTGATTTAGGAATTGCAGCAAGGGTTGCACATTCTGCAAGATTGAGATTTTTTACATCTTTATTAAAATATACTCTTGAAGCTTCTTGTACCCCATAAGCTCTATTGCCAAAATATACTTGATTCAGATATAGTTGTAAAATATCATTCTTAGAATAATATCTTTCAAGTCTAATAGCCAAAATTATTTCTTTGATTTTTCTAGTTAAAGTCCGTTCTCTATTTAAAAACAAGCTTTTAACAAGTTGTTGAGTTATTGTTGATCCACCTTCTACAATCTTTCTTTTTAAAATTAATTTACATAATGCTCTAAGTAATCCTTGTATTGATATTCCACAATGTTTAAAAAAATTTTTATCTTCAATAGAAATCAAAGCATTTATCAAATTATCTGGTATGTCTTGTATTGCAACAATGGATCTTCGCTCATTAAATATCTCTGCTATTAAAATATTGTTTCTATCATATATTTTGGTAGATAAATTTGGAACGTAATAAGCCAATTTTTCTATAGAGGGCAAATTTTTATTTATTGTCATTAATACTTCAGTTAGTATATATATTGATATTATAATAAATAAACTGATTACTATTTTTATAAAACTGTTTTTCTTCAACATAAAATCAATTAATATCTTATTATATATAAAATTTATGTATAATGATTGTAAATATTTGATATATCTAATTTACATATGATACGTTATGATTAATAAATACAATAATATTTTAAAAACCAACATAGTAGCTGGTATTATAGTTGTTTTTCCAATACTTACCATATTAACTGTTATAAATATTCTAGTTAAATGGCTAAGAAACTGCAGTCTATACCTAATGAATATTTTTTGGATTAACCCAAATATACGTATTGTATCTCCACATTTTCGTTTACTTGCTTATATACTTCCTACTATATTTATATTTATTATAGGGATTATTGTCAAGACAAATGTAGGGAATAAAATAGTTACCTCAATAGAATACATAATTAGAAAAATTCCAATTTTAGGAACATTGCATATAGCGTCAAGACAATTTATAAAATTTGTCTGTTGCAAGGATAAAAGTAATCAATTTAAAAAAGTAGTTTTTATTCCATATCCAAATAATAAAGTTTATAGTGTAGCTTTTGTGACAGGAGAACAATACATTCATGGGGAACGATATTTATCTATTTTTATGCCAACTACTCCAAATCCTACTACTGGATTCTTATTATTTTTTAAAGAAACAGATATAATATATACATATTATACAGTAGAAGAAGCCTTTAAAATTATTATTTCTATTGGTATAATAACTATGAACAAATGACCAAAAACAACAAAACTGTAATGGATATATAATGATACTATATAAAGCTCCTCGTGGAACACATGATATTTTAGGAGCCGATGTTGTTTTTATTAATTTTTTAGAACGATATGCTAGAGAAGTTTTTATAAAGCATGGATTTGAAGAAATAAGAACTCCTATTTTTGAAAATGCTGATTTATTCATTAGAGCTATCGGTGAAATTACTGATATTGTTGAAAAAGAAATGTATATTTTTACCGATAAAAAGGGAAGAACATTGTCTTTACGCCCAGAAGGAACAGCTTCTATTGTAAGAGCATTTATCGAACATAGACAGGATATAATGAAATCTATTAGCAAATTTTTCTATATAGGCGAAATGTTTCGTTACGAAAAACCACAAGCTGGAAGATATAGGCAATTCCATCAAATCGGTGTAGAATATTTTGGGAATGAAAATCCTACCGCAGATGCTGAACTTATTTTACTTGCAAAAAATATTCTTTCTTATATAGGCATACACAATATAAATATAAATATAAATTCTTTAGGCTGTAAAACTTGCAGGCCTTTTTTTAAAAAAAAACTTATACAATATTTTCATACAGTAAAAAATAATTTATGTTCAGATTGTATCAAAAGATTGTACAAAAATCCGTTTAGAGTACTTGATTGTAAAATTGATTCAAATAAATTTTTAGGGAGTCCAAAATTAATAAATTATTTATGCGATCATTGTAAAATACACTTTGATACATTGCAAAGATTACTAAAAAGTGTTAAATGTAAATATTATATTAACAATCAACTTGTTAGGGGGATAGACTATTATACAAAAACTATTTTTGAAATATATGCTAAAGATGAAACAACTGGCTTACAAAATGTTATAGCTGCTGGAGGTAGATATGATAATCTTGTTAGTGAGTTAAGTTACAATAAATATAATATACCTGCAGTTGGATTTGCATTTGGAGTAGAACGAATCTTAATACTAGCAAAAACAATAGGTATATTGCATAATAAAACACTTGTACCGCCAGAAAAAATTTTTATTGCTGTTACTGATAAAATACTTTTTAAGAATGCCTTCAGTTGTTATGCAACTCTTAGTCAAATGATATGTCAAAACAATCCTAAGATTGTTTTATTTCCACCCATTATTAGTAATAATTTGAATGATCAACTAAGGTTTGCAAATAAAATGGGTATAACAAAAACCATTATTTTTGCTCAAAGAGAATATGATAATAAGCAAATTATCATTAAAAATATGAGAACTAGATCTCAAACTAAAATATTCATAGATGATATAAGTCAAATATTAATCAATAGTATTTGATTATCAATGAATGTTTTGTTATCATAAACGAATGTTGAAATATAACTTTAATAATATATCTATTTCTTATGATGAGTTATTAAAAAGACTTGGATATATACAAAATAAAACCTATTTAACAAAAAAAATATTAACCTTAATAGAAGATATTAGACTTTTAGCATTAAAGATCATTCATCCAAAATGTTCATTAGCTTATGCTAATTTATTAAAGTTTAGTAAAACTAGTATTATGCTTGATAATGGGTATGTTATTACTAGTTGTGATGTGAGCAAACTTTTTCAACACTGTTTTAAAATTTATGGCATTGCTGTTACAATAGGAATTGATTTAGAGAAAAAAGTACATGATTTTATTGTTAAAAGAGAGCTTGTGAATGCTGTAATTTTAGATGCTGCTGGCTCAGTAGCTGTAGAAAACTTAATAGTGAATATACATTCACAAATTAAACATTATGAGAATATCAATAACAATTTACTAACTAAAAGATATTCCCCTGGATATGGAGATTGGCTGCTCAAGCGAAATGAAGCATTATTGAATTGGATCGGTGCACGTGAAATAGGAATTTATGTAAACAAATCTTATCAAATGTTACCTGAAAAATCTATTTCAGCTATACTTGGAGTAAACAAAAAAAATATGTCTTTAAGTACAAAAAGGATTTAAATTAGATGGATAAAAAAACTTTTTTAAATATAATATCTAGTCGTGTCTTACTCATGGACGGAGCTACTGGCACTGAGTTACAACGAAAAAAATATCTTGATAATGTTAAGATTCCAGAAGAATTAAATATAAAGTTTCCAGAAAAAATTAAAGAGATATACAATTCATACATTCAAGCTGGATCAAATATAATTTTAGCAAATACTTTTGGATTAAATCCAATGAAGCTAAAAGAATCTAACTTACTAGAAAAAGCTGATGCTATATTCGAGGCTGGTATTAGTATTATACGAACACTATCCTCTGATGTTATAGTTGCAGGAGATATTTCATCATTAGGGGTGTACATTGAACCATTAGGAACATTATCTTTTAATGAGGCATATAAATCTTTTTCATTTCAAGCTTCTTTATTAAATAAATACGGAGTTGATATAATAGTTATTGAAACTATAACTGAAATCAAAGAGTTAAAGGCAGCTATCCTTGCTACAAAGGATAATTTTGATGGCCCTATTATTGCACAAATGACATTTTTACAAGATGGAACTACAGTAACAGGAACAGATTTACAAAGTTTTATTGTGATGGCTGAAAGTCTTGGAGTAGATGTTTTAGGGTTAAATTGCTCAATAGGATCTAGAGATTTAGCTAAATTAATAAAATTTGTATGTGCTAATACCAATTTGCCTATATCATTTAAACCAAATGCAGGAATGCCTATCTTAATAAACAATGAAACTATTTTTCCAGAATCTAAAAATGAATTTGTAGAATCTAGCTTAAAAGCTTATTCTTATGGAGTTAATATTTTAGGAGGCTGTTGTGGAACAACCCCAGATTTTATACTAGAATTGTCGAAGAGATTAAAAAATAAAAGACCAATAATACGTAATAATAAAAGTAAATATTTTTTATCAACAAGAACTTTATCTTTTGATATAAGTTCTTTAAAAAAACCTATCTTTGTTGGAGAACGCATTAATCCTACTAATAGAAAAAAATTACAGTTAGAATTATCTCAAAACAATCTATCATCTATAATATATGAAGCTCGCACACAAGTTAAATCAGGAGCACAAGTATTAGATGTGAATGTTGGGGTTCCTAATATAGATGAAGTAAAACTTTTAAAAAATGCTGTAAATAAAATCCAAGAAATGGTATCAGTACCCATATGTATAGATTCTAGTAATATCTTAGCTCTAGAAGAAGCTATGAAAAATTGTGCAGGAAAACCAATTATAAATTCTGTTAATGGAGATATTTCAAAATTAAATACTATATTACCATTAATTAAACGATATGGAGCTATGGTAATTGCTTTAACAACAGATGAACATGGGATTCCTAAAACGTCTGAAGAACGATTGCAAATAGCAGGAAATATTATTAAATTAGTAGATAAATATAAAATCAATAGACATAATGTTATTTTCGATTATCTTGTACTTGCAATTAGTGCATCTAAAACTCAAGCGTTAGAAACGTTACACGCTATGAAGTTATCTAAACAATTGTATCCTGAATGTTCTCTTATATTAGGGATATCTAATATATCGTTTGGATTACCTTCAAGGCAAATACTTAATTCTACTTTCCTTAAAATGGCTATTGAATCTGGACTTGATTTCGCTATATTAGATCCATATACTGATTGGAGTATTGATAACATTTTAGCTAGAAATTTACTGTTAAATAAAAGTGAAAATGCAATTTTACAATATATGCAAAGTTTTAATAAACAACATGTTGAATATAACTTAGCCAAAACAAACGGGAGTAAACATTTATCTCCTAATACTCAACTTTATAATGCTATTATCTATGGAGATGATGATGGAATAATTGATCTTATCCAACAAATTATTACAAATAATTCAGGGGATTGCAATCACTTTCAGAAAATAAGCTCATGTATAATTAATGCTTTAAACGTTGTTGGAGAACGATTTGCATCTAGACAATACTTTTTACCTCAGATTATTATGTCTGCTAAGGTAGCACAACTTGCTTTTGCTACTGTAAAAAATATTCTCAAAAAGGACACTATCCTATCCTTAGGTACGATTATTATAGCTACTGTTAAAGGAGATATACATGATATAGGGAAGAATATTGTAGGAGCAGTATTCGAAAGCTATGGGTTTGATGTTATTGATATGGGCATAAATGTAGATCCTTATTCAATAATAAAAAAAGCCAAACAAATTAATCCGATTGCTATAGGACTATCTGCATTAATGACAACAACAATGCCTGAAATGAAGACAGTGATACATTTAAGAAACCTTAGTCAAATAAAAACCAAAGTAATTATTGGAGGAGCAGCTGTAACTAAACAATATTCCATTGATATAGGGGCAGATGCTTATGCTAAAGATGCCATGGAAGCTGTTATACACATAAAAAGTTTTATGAAAATTCCTAAAAAGTAGGAATGTCTAGCATTTTTTTTAGTGGATAGTATGCTCTTTCCAGTATTGTCTCAGATAATGAAATTATATTTTCCTCTTTTTCTAATGCATCTACTAATTTCTCAAGCGTGATTTTTTTCATATTTGGACATATTGCTAAGGAAGATATTGGAAAAAAACTTTTTTTAGGATTATCTCTTTTTAGTTTGTATATTATGCCAACTTCTGTGCCTATAATAAACTTTCTCTTTGTACTTTGTTTAACATATTTACATATTTGAGATGTCGACATTACATGATCTGCTAAGTTGCTTACCTCTATTCTGCATTCAGGATGTACCAAAATTTCTGCTGTAGGATATTTTTTCTTTAAGATTAGTACATGTTGTGGTAAAATAAAATTATTATGTGTTGGGCAAAATCCATCAAAGATATCCATGTTTATACCTGACTGTTTTTTTACATATAATCCAAGATTCCGGTCAGGTAAAAATACAATATCTTTATTATGTGAAACACTTTTAACTACATTTATAGCATTAGATGAAGTACAACATATAGTACTTTCAGCTTTTACAATAGCAGGAGTATTTATATAACTAATAATTATTGGATTGTTATATTTAGATTTGATATTTTTTAACTTATTTAAATCTATCATGTCAGCCATAGGGCACTTAGCATTAATATCTGGTATTATTATTTTTTTATTAGGGTTAAGGATAGCAGCAGTTTCTGCCATAAAGCGTACTCCACAAAAAACTATAATATTTCTAGAGTTCCCAATTTTTTGGGCTTTTTTACTTAAATCTAATGAATCTCCTATAAAATCTGCAACCTCCTGAATCTCTGGTAATTGATATATGTGAGCTAGTATCACAGCCTTTTTTTCTTTTTTTATTTTGTTTAATTTTTTAATTAGATCTTCCATTATTAATTTTTGATTCCTTATTAGAATATATAAAAATTTTAATAATTATTATATTATTTATATTATGACATTCATAAATGTTACAACATTCATTATACTTTTAATTTTTGATCATGCGTAGTGTTGTATACATCATAAGGAGAATATAAATTTTATGTAAAATAACTAATATACAAAAAAATTATTGTTTTAAAAAGATTTTATTATTTATTGATCTGATTAAATCTAAAGTCATTAAAAAATTTTTGAAAAGGATATATACTTGCAAGTCATTTCTATAATAGGTTTAAATGTTGCTTAATCCATATTTGGTACAGTAAAAAAGAAGAATAGTACGATAATGAATGACTATAATATCTAAAAATACTATCTCAATTAATTTATATTCAATTTGCAAATCATTTGTTATACAAAAGAAAAAAATAATCTATTTTTTATGATAAAAAAAATTAATTACGAATATATACTATATTTTATAATAACTCTTGTTTTGTTATTGAACAAAGGGAATAGAATGCTTATTATGCGTCTTATTGAACGAAACCAATTGAGAAAAAATATAATTGTACTTAAGACTCAAAATAGATATTTAAAAAAGAAGATATTTTTTCTAGAGAATAACACCTATTATTTAGAACGTATCATACGTAATGAGTTAAATATGATAGCTCCAGGTGAGATAGAATATAGATTTAATCTTAACACAACTGTAACAGATGATGAAAATATAGAATAAATGCTATTCGAAGAGATACTGAGATATAATAAAGATAAATACTCTTTAAAAAAGATTGTACTAAAGTAATTTAGTAAACTTCTAAGTCTTCCTAATATAGCTTCAATAATTATGAAGTCATTGAATTAAATAATGCATTTATTAAGCAAGATCTTGCAATGTTCACAACAACCACAAAACCCCATTTTGCGTATATTTTGTATAAAAATATAAAATTTTTATAAGGAAAATGCAATATAATATTATTTTATCTGAACATAAATAAAATTGTCATACATAAATCTATTCAGTATACTATTAAGCTTTGGTAAAAAAAATAACAAAGTATTATGAAACTTATAGGAACTAATTTATTAAAAAGATATAAATCTAAAAAGTTGTTAAGAAAGTAAAGATTATATCAAGTAGAAATAGTAGGTTTATTATGGGATTATGGAGCATGAACATCCATGCTATTAGTTGGTGGGTTGGTTAATCCAAAAATAGCGTAGCTGTATTTATTGATTAAATAGATATTCCCAAGTTTCTATGTCTTTTTATGTATAAAGTAGCTAAAAAAACTATATTGTGATAATAATTTTTTCGCATGTAACAGTTGCTATCTATCCATTAATGTTAGAAATTTAGTAATTATTTAACAACTTATTATTAAGAATAGGAGTAACAGATGAAAATTATGGATTTTCTAAACCAAGATAATATTATCTTAGATGTACAATCACAAAATAAAACTGCAGTACTAATTGAACTTATTCAATTAATACAACATGACAGTAATATCACTAATGATATAGTAAATATTATATTAGAACGTGAACAACTTGGATCAACAGGTATGGTATATGGCAAGGAATTGCAATTCCACATGCTAAAACAAATATTGTCAAACAACAAATAGGTATCCTGGGCATTTCTTGTAAAAGCATAGAATTAAATTCCCTTGATGTAGACCTTTTTATATAATTTTTTTAATATTTGTGCTAATTTATGAGATTGTTGAGCATTTAAAAGCATTATCAAGAATATCTAAATCGTTCAAAAATAAATTTATAAGGAAAACTATGAAAGAAGAATCAACTAGTAAAAATGCAATAATTAAATTAATTACTAAAGAAAAATTTATTGATATTTTGAAAGACTTGGCGTCAGTATATACATATTATTAATTAATACACAATTATGGTAAATTCTAAGAAATTCCTGCTGCTAGAATTAATTTGGAATGAAAACGTTTCTATCAAGCTATTCTTAACACTAAACATGGATTCCTAAAAATGCATAAAAAACTAAATAATCTACTTGGAGAATACTATGCACAGATCATAAATTTTAGATGATCCAGCAATAATTAAGAATGTTGTAAAGTTGATTTATCGTGGATTTAATGCTGAATATTCTGTTTTCAAAGTGATTAATAAAATAATTCATTCATTTCTAAGTATTCAAGATAATTATTTACAAGAAAGGCAAATTGATATACAAGAAGAAGGAAAAAATATTATATAATTTATTGTGGCAACATTATCCTAAAGGATTGTTAGAATACAATAATACAATCGTAGTGGCACATATATTAAATTTAAGCGACACATTCAGATAAGAGAGAAATCAATTAAAAGTTTCGCTATAGATAGATGTTGAAAGAAAAACTTCTTATACAGCAATTTTTTTAGCATAAGGATGGTTAGATATTACAGCTGTGGTTGGGTTAAAGATAGTCTCTTTATATGTTAAGACAGGTGATACTATGATTATAGATGTAGATAATGGTAAAGTAATTATAAATCCATCTTCAAAATGAATAATAAATTACAAACAATAAAAAAAGGAAAGAAATAGAGAAACTAAAAAATTTTTCTCATGACATGTTAGATCATCATAATGTTTTTATTTATGCAAATATTGATAATGTAAATGATATTAAATCTGTTTAAAAAAATGGAATCTCTGGAATTGGATTATATAGAACTGAATATAGATATCTTAATAGAAATTATAGAGAGCATTTTATAAATTATGTCTAATATAAGAAACTTTTGTATTATAGCTCATATAGATCATGGTAAAAGTACTTTAGCTGATAGACTTTTAGAATATACTAAAGTCATCATAAAAAATACTAAAAAAGATCAAATTCTTGATAATATGCAACTTGAAAAAGAAAGAGGAATTACAATAAAAGCTAAGTCTGTTAGAATGGATTATATTCATTCAAATAATACTAGATATATATTTAATTTAATTGATACACCTGG
>JAISIG010000046.1 GCA_031262135.1 Endomicrobium sp. | reverse complement strand
TTATAGCTTTTACTTCATATCCAAATAATACAATTCCAACTTCTATTCTTGAAATAATATCATAATCATAGTAAATCTTTTTATTAGAACACAGTATCTTTTTATTCATATAAAATATTAAATTTTTATAATTAAAGCCGACGGTAGGATTCGAACCTATGACCTACGGTTTACAAAACCGTTGCTCTACCAACTGAGCTACGTCGGCATTATTCTGCTAATTTTTTATTAAGAATAATAATATTGCTTTTTGCATATATAATTTATTTTCACTTTGTTTAAATATAGAATATTTATATTTGGCCATAACATCTGATGTTATTTCTTCGCCTTGAACTGCTGGTAAACAATGCAAAACTATGCAAGATTTGGCAACAGTTTTTAATAAACTACTATTAACTTGATAAGGTGCAAGTAAATGTCTTCTAATATTTTTCTCTTTTTCAAATCCCATTGAAGTCCATACATCTGTGTAAACAACATCTGCGTCTTTTACTAAATTAATATTACTTGTTACGTTTATTTTTGCTTTACTAAGCAAAGACGATTGCAAACAGTTGTTCAATACATTAAGTTTAGGGGAATATTCTTGAGGAGATATTATCGTTAAATTTAAACCTAGTATAGAGGTTAATTTAAGTAGAGAACATGCAATATTATTACTACTATCACCAATATAAACTATTTTTAATGTATTTAAGGCTTCAAATGTTATATTATACAATTCCATTACAGTCATAATATCAGATAAAATCTGACATGGATGTTCTTTATTTGTTAATCCATTTATGATAGGAATACTAGCGTATTCTGCGAAGTATTTTATATTTTTATGATGAAATGTTCTGATTACTATTCCATTTAAATATTGTGAAAGAATAATTGCAGTATCATGTATAGACTCACCATATTTTAATTGTAAATTATCTGTATTGAGTATTATAGGTGAACCTGATAACTGTATCATAGCTACTGCAAAAGAAACTATAGTTCTTGTAGATGGTTTATTAAATATTAAACCAAGAGTTTTACCATTACAAGCGTTAGCATATTTAGTTTTATTACTTTTTAATTCAAAAGCTTTATATATTAACTCATATATATTTTGTTTAGATAAATCATCAATTGATAGCAAATGCTTTGCCTTAGTTTTCATTTTACACTATATATTGCTTTTAATATTTTATTATATAAATTAAACATTAAATTTTTTTTAACAATTTATTACGTATGATGGAAAAGAAATTCATTGCTATCGAAGTACGATAATCTTTATATGTCCATTCTAATGGATTAAATGATTTATTTTTATATAACATTGAAACCTCTCCATATATACCATCGGATAAATACAGCCTATGACTATAATTTTTTGTAGTAACTAGAATAACAGAAGCTAAAGTAATATAACCTGGATCAATATTAATAGTTCGTCTCTTTTGAACACTTAGTTCTTTTTCAATACCGTTTGTTATATGTTTGATCTTTGATATAGAAGATGCATAAATTAATTTTTCAAACGAAACCCAACATCTAAATAAATTATCTCCTAATTCGACATTATAATATTTAGTAAAATTAAATTCAACCATTTTGCTTTGGAAATCCAATGGCCCAAAATTTGCTTTAAGTTTATACAATGCCAGCTGAAAAACATCATAATCAACAGAAAAAATTAAGCCACAGAACAACTTGCACTTATATTGTATATTTTTAATTATACCCATATTGCTATGTTATATAAATTATATTTTCTTAACTATGAACCAAGTTATTTTAATACAAAATTAGTAAATTGTAAACTGTGTTTAGTTGTTTTACTTTACATACTACTTAAGTATAACATTAATTAAATCTGTTGTAAAGTTGCCTGGAATAAATAGAAATCTGTAAATATTCTTCGTAAATTCTTTATCAATAATTTCTAATGTTTTATAATTACTACCTTTAACTACTATATCTGTTTGTATTTTTCTTAAATAGATTATAGGAATTTGCTAACTAAAAAAAACTGATAATTTACAGATTTTGGAGTTATAATAATTTTAAACTTTTTTCTTCGACTTACAACTATGGTTTACTTATTTTGAGATAAGGTAAAGTGTCATTAGAATTAATTTCAACATGAGTATATCTTATAACTTTTTATCCCTATTAAGTAAATTAGTATGTCTTATATGTAGTGAATTGAAATCCAATTTGTAAAAACAATTATTTTACCGGATTTTGATGTTTTTTATTACTTTACATAAAGATTTAATAGATAATATTTTATCTTTTATAATTAATTATCATCAATAAAAAATTGCCTATATAAATCTAAAATTCAATTAACAACATGTATTTCTATAAGAAATATAGAATCAATTCATTTTTTTTCTGGCAGTTATTTGTTCTATTTCAAATAACATGTAATATAAATTACATTATTAGCTGAATACTTATACCGATTAAATTACTGGTTTTTTTTGTTTTGAGATTTCGTACAAAATAATAGCAGATGCACATGATACATTTAATGAAGTTATTTGACTCTTGCATTGTGAAATAGATATAAGTTTATCACACTG
>JAISIG010000011.1 GCA_031262135.1 Endomicrobium sp. | reverse complement strand
AGAAGATATTATATTGTTAACAACATGTTCCTTAAATTCATTTAAAATATTTCTAAGTTTATTTTTATTAATCATTTACTTAAAGAAAATCGAAAATAATATTTTATCATTCTCCATATTTAACACAAGATGATTTTATATTGAATGATTATTGTTTTTTTATAATTTTTTCTCTTTGAAATTTTTCAATATATATATTGATTATTGCAACATCAGATGCTGTAATTGATTTTAACCTTGAAGCTTCTCCTAAAGTTTTTGGTTTAATTTTATTCAGTATTTGTTTTGATTCAGATGAAAGAGAGTTTATTTCATTATAATTAAAATATTCTGGTATTTTTTTTTGTTCATTTTTTTGAAGCTTCTTTATTGTATTCTCTTGGATTTTAATATATCCTTCGTATTTTTTATATATGTTCAATTCCTCTTGTACTTTATTTAAACTCCAAGGGCGTACAACATAATTTTTTTTTATGTAGAATTTATCATTAATATATAACTGTTTTAGTGTGGTCTTATACTTTTGAAATTTTTTATACATTTTATCTGAAATAAGATTGATAGAATGGCCTATATCCATAAGACGTAGATCTGCATTATCACTGCGTATTGACAATCTAAACTCAGCTCTTGATGTGAACATTCTATATGGTTCATTCATGCCTTTATGTGTAATATCGTCTATTAAAACTCCTATGTAGGCTTTAGATCTTGATAGTATTATTTTATCTTTCCCTAATATGGAGAGTCCAGCATTAACTCCAGCCATAAACCCTTGAGCTGCAGCTTCCTCATAACCAGTAGTTCCGTTAATTTGACCGCCTAAAAATAATCCTTTAGTTGTTCTAGCTTCTAAAGTTGAGTCTAATTGTATTGGATTCACATAATCGTATTCAATAGCATATCCATATCTTATTATACTAGCTTGCTCAAGCCCAACTATAGAATTTACTATTTGCTTTTGTAGGTAAAATGGAAATCCGGTATAAAGTCCATTTAAATACATTTCATTTGAAGTATATCCTTCTGGTTCTATAAAAATACGATGCGATTCTTTGTCTGGATAACGCTCTATTTTTTCTTCTATTGCAGGACAATATCTTGGACTTTTACTAGAAACTTTCCCTATATTTATAGATGATAAATGAATATTATCTTTAATCAATTTATGTGTTTTTTCATTTGTATATGTAAGCCAACAAGGTAACTGCTTTAAATTTTTTCTCCATGATAAAACATTTGTATGATGTGAAAAAGGGGTGGGATCTGTGTCTCCTAATTGAGAATTTAACTTAGAATAATTTATTGAATATGAATTAACTCTAGGTGGCGTAGTTGTTTTAAAACGATCTAAATGTAATCCACAATCGTCAAGCAAAGAGCGCGAAAGTAAAGTTGATGATTTTTCATTAAATCTTCCACCATTAAAATAACTTTCACCTAAATATATAATTCCATTTAAAAAAGTTCCTGTTGTTACTATAACGACTTCTGAATGTATGACTTCACCGGTTATAAGTTGAATTCCATAAGTTATATTATTTTTTACAAGAATACGTTTTACTTCAGATTGTAATATATTAAGCATTTTTTTTGTTTGCAATAATTTAGACATTAATAATGAATATAAAACTTTATCACACTGTGCTCTTGGAGACCACACAGCAGGCCCTCTAGATCTGTTTAACATTTTAAACTGTAAGCCAGCTAAATCTGTTATAATTCCCATTACTCCACCCATAGCATCTATTTCTCTCACAAGTTGGCCCTTAGCAATTCCTCCTATTGCTGGATTACAAGACATTTTTGCTATAAAATCAACATTTAATGTAACTAAAAGAGTTTGAAGTCTCATTTCAGCACAAGCCATTGCAGCTTCGCAACCTGCATGCCCTGCTCCTACAACTATAACTCTATAGTTACCATTAATATTATTCAATTTCATAATGTTAATATTTCCTCTATTTTTTATTTTAGAGTTTTAATAAATATTATATTATAATAATAATATAATTATTAACAATAGGTGGATAAATTAAATGATTGTTTTATCAGGAATGAGACCAACAGGGAGATTGCATTTTGGACATTATTTTGGAGCATTAAAAACATGGCTTGAATTGCAGAAATGTGATCAAAATAAATGTTATTATATGTCAGCAGATTGGCATGCATTAACTACGGATTATGCTAATACATCTAAAATTCATGATAACATATTAGAGATGGTAGCAGATTGGATTGCTGTTGGAATAGATCCGAAGAAAAGTATTATTTTCCAACAATCTATGGTACATCAACACATTGAATTATTTTTAATACTATCTATGTTTGTTCCTCTTGGATGGCTTTATCGTTGTCCAACGTATAAAGATCAAATCAAAGAAATAAAAAATAGGAATCTTAATAATTATGGATTTTTAGGATATCCTGTTTTAATGTCAGCAGATATTTTATTATACATGACAGATATTGTCCCTATAGGTGAGGATCAATTACCACATTTAGAATTTACACGGGATATTGTAAAAAGATTTAATTACTTTTATAGTGATAATCTTTTTCATATACCGAATGCCAAATTAACAAAAACTGCTAGAGTATTAGGATTAGATGGTAGAAAAATGTCTAAATCATACAATAATACAATTTTCCTTACGGAAGACATAGATACTTTGTATCAAAAAATTAATAAAATGATTACAGACCCAACTAAAATTAAACAAAATGATATTGGCCATCCAAAAATATGTGTTGTTTTTTCATTTATTCAGCTTTTTTATGATAAAACAAAACAATTAAATATACAAAATAATTGTGAACAAGGCTTAATAGGATGTGTAAAGTGCAAACATTTGTTAATGGAAATTTTATCAGAATTTATTAAACCATTAAATAGTAAAAGAAAATATTTACTATCAGATAAAACATATTTAGTGAATATACTTAAAACTGGATCAGACAAAGCAAGCAATATAGCTGATAAAACAATAAAAAGAATCCATAAAATTTTAAAATTTTAAATTACTAAAAATTTTTTGTACAAATATGGTATAGAAGTAAAACTATTATTTGGGAAAACATTTATGAATATATTGGCCATAGAAACTTCGTGTGATGAAACATCTACTGCTGTAGTATCAAATGGGATTAATGTTAAGTCTGTTGTTGTAAGTTCTCAAGTTAATCTACATGCTAAATTTTTTGGAGTCGTACCTGAACTTGCAAGTCGTGCACATATAGATAATATTAATATAGTATTAGAACAATCGTTAGAAGAAGCTAACATTAATTTTAATAATTTTAATGATCAAATTGATGCTATCGCATATACTGTTGGCCCAGGATTAATAGGTGCTTTATTAGTTGGAGAAATGGTTGCTAAGTCATTATCTTATGCTTATAAAAAACCTTTAATTCCTATTAATCATCTAGAAGGACATATTTATTCTACAGTATTAACTAATCATTTATTAACACCTCCATTTTTATCTTTAGTAATATCTGGAGGACATACTTCAATTATATTAATTCGTAAACTTGGAATATATGAATTAATAGGAGAAACAAGAGATGATGCTGTTGGAGAAGCATTTGATAAAGTAGCTAAGATGTTAGGATTAACCTATCCTGGAGGCCCAATCATTGATCTTATGGCTAAGACTGGAAATCCTGCTGCAATACACTTCCCTAGACCATATTTGAAAGGTAGTTTTGATTTTTCTTTTTCTGGGATTAAAACTGCTGTATTAAATTACATTAAGAAATATCCTATTAAAAGTGACAAGACGCTGAATGATATTTGTGCATCATTTAATCAAGCGATTGTTGACACATTATGTTTTAAAACTTTTCAAGTTGCTGAAAAATTTAATATTAAACAAATTGTTTTAGGGGGAGGTGTAAGCGCTAATTCTTTAGTAAGACAATCATTTATTGCTTTAGGGAAAAAGCATAACATAAAAGTATTCATTCCATCATTTGATTATTGTACTGATAATGCAGCTATAATTGCTTGTGCTGCTTATATAAAACAACAAATTAGTGGAATGAAGTATACTTTAGATCAATGTCAATCTAAGGCTAATCTTAAATTAATAAATTGGATATAAGTTTATTGTTGTTTGACAAGTTTTAAGTTTTTATGCTAACTTTTAGTTAGAATGATGAAATATAAATATAAATGATGGGCCCGTAGCTCAGTTGGTAGAGCACCTCACTTTTAATGAGGGTGTCGTGTGTTCAAATCACATCGGGCTCATTTGTTATTTTGCAATTTTTGTTTGATTTGCTCCCATCGTCTAGTGGTTTAGGACACAGGATTTTCAATCCTGCAACACGAGTTCAAATCTCGTTGGGAGCATTTAATTTTAATTATTATTGGAGAGCAAAATTTATGTCAGTATTAGTTGTGCTAGGGACACAATGGGGAGATGAAGGAAAAGGAAAAGTTGTACATTATTTAGCAGAACAAGCAGATTTAATTGTTCGTTATCAAGGCGGAAATAATGCTGGCCATACCTTAATTTACCAAGGAGAACCGTTTGTATTACACTTAATTCCATCAGGCATTCTATTTCCAGAAAAAACATGTGTCATTACTAACGGTGTTGTCATTGATCCTAAAGCTTTTAAGGAAGAAATAGATATTTTACATAGTAAACGAATTCCCACTGATAAAAGAATATTTATCAGTGAACAAGCTCATGTAATATTACCTTACCATAGAATTATAGATGGTATTTTTGAAAGTTATAATATTAAAATAGGAACAACTAAAAAAGGGATAGGACCTGCTTATGCAGATAAAGTAAATAGGTTAGGAATAAGAGTAATTGATTATTTAGAAGATAGTGTTTTTAAGGAATTACTAGAAAAAAATCTTAATGCTAAGGCTCCTATATTAAATTCTCAAAATGTTAATATAGCGAAATTAAGACAAGAAATAATTACTGAACATAATGAGTTAGCACCATTTTTAAAAAGATTTGTATTAGATACAAGATTATTACTTGAAAAATCAATTAATAATAATAAAAAAATACTTTTTGAAAGCGCTCAAGGATCTTTACTTGATTTAGATTTTGGAACTTATCCTTTTGTTACATCCTCAAATCCAACTGTAGGTGGAATTTGTTGTGGGGCTGGAATAGAACCTAAAAAAATCAAAAATATTTTAGGAGTTGTAAAAGCATATACTACTAGAGTTGGAGAAGGTCCTTTTACTACAGAGTTATCAAATAAGGTTGGAGATATTCTACGATATAAAGGACAAGAATATGGAGCAACCACTGGAAGACCAAGACGTTGTGGATGGTTTGATGCTGTTATTGTTCGTCATAGTTCTAAAGTTAATGGAATAAATCACTTAATTCTTACAAAACTTGATTGTATGGCTGGACTAGATAAAATTAATATATGTGTTGCATATAAATATAAAGGAAATATTTATAAGGACTTTCCAGCATCTAGAACCATACAAAAATCTGCTGTACCAATTTATGAAGAAATGGATGGATTTACAGGAAAAATAAAAGGTATAACGAAGTTTAATGATTTACCTATTAATGCCCAAAAATATGTTAAACGTTTAGAACAACTTGTTGGAGTTAAAATAGATTTAATTTCACTTGGAAGAAAAAGAGATGAAGTTATAGAAGTAACTGAAAATATAAATTGGTTTAATTAAAGAAAAATGAAAATTAAGTTACTACGATATACAAAAAAAGCAGAGACGATATGTGCTTCTTCTGCTAACATATGTTATCATCATAAGTTGTCAAAATTAAACGATTATTCTAAGATAAAAGAACTTCTTAGTACAATTATTATGAATAAACACTATTCAGTATTAGAACATGCGTCTTTTACATTTAGTGTGAAGTGTGTTTCAAGAACATTATTAACTCAACTAACACGACACAGATTGGCTTCATTTTCAGTACAGAGCCAAAGGAATGTTAAAATTGAAAGTAGTAAAAAAAACTTTATTGTACCTGATAAAATTAAAAACAACAAGATAATGTTAAAAAAATATTATTTATTATTAAATTCGACATTATCATTATATAATGAATTATTACAACATAATATACCTCTTGAAGATGCAAGGTATATTTTACCAAATGCTACTATTACTAATATCATTTTCACAATGAATGCAAGGGAACTTAGACATTTTTTTTCCTTGAGATGTTGTAATAAATCTCAATGGGAAATCAGAAATATGGCTTGTCATATATTAAAACTTGTTAAAGCAAAAACTCCTTTACTATTTTTACTAGCAGGGCCATATTGTGTAAGGCATGAAGGATGCAATGAACTTGTACCTTGTAGATTTCCATGGAAAAAAGAAGTTTTAAAGAAAGCAACATCCTCAAGAGAACTAAAAAAAATATAGCAATATGTTAATTAATCAATAAATGTTACATACTATAAATATTATTCATGTTTTGTTTAATTTATCTGTGATATTTGTGGTAGCAAAATGCTTTGGAGAGATTGCTTTATTTTGTGGTCAATCTGAAATTATAGGAGAAATTGTTGCTGGTATTTTGATTGGACCAAATGTATTAAATCTGCTTTATGATACTCCCACTCCCATGTTACTCATTATGGCTGAAATTGGATCTATAATTCTATTATTTGATGTAGGCCTTTCAATTAATATAAAAAATTTTGTTAAGTCTAGCAAATTTGCATTATTGGTAGCTATTAGTGGAATTATTATGCCATATATATTGAGTTATCTTGTATTGATTAACTTTAATTTTAAAAATATTAATGCAATTTTTACTGCAGCTATATTCACAGCTACTTCAATAGCAGTCACGGCAAGGATTTTAAAAGATTCAAATAAATTAAGTACACAAGAGGCTGAAATTGTATTGGGAGCTGCTTTTATTGATGATATTTTAGGAGTAATTATTCTTACTATTATTTCTAATATTGTTATTGGGAATAAGATTTCATTATATAGTATTAATAAAATTCTTATCAAAATCATTCT
>JAISIG010000040.1 GCA_031262135.1 Endomicrobium sp. | reverse complement strand
ATAGTCATTATGACCATAGTAAATCGAATGATATGCTATGTGATATTTTAAAAGTAAAATTAGCAATGCATGAAAGTGAACAAGATTTATTAATATGTAGTCATCAGCCAGAAATATTACTTTACGATAACCAAAATATCAAACTCAATGGCATTCTTTTTAGCATTCTACATACACCTGGGCATACTAAAGGAAGCATATGTTTGTTATTTAGTAAATTTGTAATAACTGGTGATACATTGTTTGCAGGCTCTATAGGTAGAACAGATTTAAATAGTGGGAATGAAACAGATATGATTAATTCTATTAAAAAATTAAAAAAATTAAACCCAAATCTTATTGTATATCCTGGTCATGGAATGCAAACTACTATTAAAAATGAAATCAAATTAAATCCTTATTTATGTTTGAATTGTTAGAAAATGTAGATATCATAAAGTTTATATTATTTTTATTACTAGTTACTAAAATAAAGATATATGATAACTATCAATGATAGTGTTGATATAATATAACAAACATTGCTAAGATATCAATATTTTAGAATTATTAGATTATTTATCAAATCCTTCCTACAACTTAAATATTTCATGACAATTCTTTTCACGATTTGAAGTAGTAATAAATATTACATTATAATACTCTTCTAAATTTGTTTCTCATTTGTTATTTTATTGTTTGTTATATTAAACTTTTTAATACAATTAATATATCTGCTTGTTAACATGGGAAATCTATCATAATACTCAAAAAATGAATAAAAGCAATAATTTTAATGTTAGTAGTAAAATTAACTTTTTCAATATTAAAAATATTAAGTAAATCTAAAACTCGTACAGGTACAGAGATAACAAAATAACAAAAACTCAAAGGACAATAAAAATTCTATACTTATTTTTATATTATATTCATCTGTGATACATACAATATAGTTACAGTTAGATATCCTCTATATCTACTAAATTATAAGATAAGAAAGAAACGAACGCTTAACCTTAGATTAATTTTATATAACTCTTGCTATTTGATATGTCTTTATCATATAACTTATCAAGAGCCATGGAGCATTCTCAAAGTACTCTTCATATGTTGTATTAGTGGTATTGTTACAAGCAATATTTAGTAAATCAGTATAAAATAAACCAACAGGAACTAATAACGCAAATGGAGTTATCATTATCCCTACCACTGCTCTCACGGCAATCCTTACACATTTGTTGTAATAGTATAAAATTTTCAGTAATTTTTTTTTGTGGGATTGTATCTTATTTTGAAAAGCCCTTTTTCTTTCAAACTTTTCTTGCTTTTTTTTGAACTCTTCCATAAGTTTTTTAGTGTTTCTCTCATTCATAGCCTTTATCCTACGGTAATAATAATCGTAATCATCACAACATGAAAGAATATATTTATTTGTTTTGTTAAAGTTTTGTTCTTGATTATTATCTTTTTTTACATATGCTTTATCATTTTCTTCTTTATTGTTCTGATTTGTTATAAGTAATTCTTTATCATTTTCTTGTGTTTTACATGTTTGTTGAGTTGTGTCAATAGTAGCAATTGAAGAATATAGTGTTCCACAACCAAGAACAGTAAAAAATACAGTGCAAGTTAAAGATAAAACTTGTAATCTGAATAAAATTGTTTTTTTCATAGTCACTAAATAACTATAATATTTTGATATAATAAATGCAAGTATGATGAGAAATAATTTAACTTTTAAAGAAGTTAGGAATAACTCTGAAATAACAACATACCTTGCATTTATTGATAGTACATTTATAGAATATAAAGAATACGGTATTGGGCATGCTCTATATGCAGCAAAGATAGCAGAAAAAATTTTGAAAGTTCTAGGATATGATAAAAGAGAGCAAGAACTAGCGAAAATTGCTGCCTATGTACACGATATTGGGAATATGGTTTCAAAATACGATCATGATCAAAGTAGTGCTATTATGCTAATAAACATTCTTGGAGAGGCTCGTTGTCATAATGAGGAAGTTTTTTCAATAATAACAGCAATAGGATGCCATGAAGACAAAACTGTTGACCCAGTATCACCAATAGCAGCTGCTTTAGTTTTAGGAGATAAAACTGATGTTTGTCATGAACGACTTAGAGTAGATGAATCCTATTATATTGATAAGCATTCCAATGTTATTGCTGCTTGTAAAAAAGTTGACATTGTTGTAAATAAAAAAAAGAAAACTATAGAATTACGTATTAAAATAGATACAAAAATTTGTTCTGTTATGGATTATTTTGAATTATTTTTATCACGAATTAATTATTGCAGAAAAGCTAGTAATGTTCTTGATTGTAATTTTGAATTATATATCAATAGAGATAAATTTTTATGACAAAACAATATTGTGGTAAATTTTATATTGATAAAATATCATCTGAATGTAACGCAAGACTTGGGTGTCTTCATACCTCCAGAGGTATTCTAAAGACTCCAGTTTTTATGCCTGTAGGAACATATGGAACTATTAAAGGAATACCGCAATGCTGGCTACGTAAGGCAAAAGTACAAATAATGCTTTCAAATTCTTATTATTTATATCTTAACCCTGGAACTGAAATTATAAAGAAAGCAGGTGGAATACAAAATTTTAACTCTTGGAAAAAACCTATGCTTACTGATTCAGGTGGGTTCCAAATTTTTAGTTTAAAAAAATTAAAAAAAGTTTATGATAATGGAGTTGAATTTAAATCACCTATTAATGGAACAAAACATTTTTTTTCTCCAGAAAAATCTATTATAATTCAAAAAGACATTGGAGCTGATATTATTATGTGTCTTGATGAATGTAGTATGTATCCTTTAGATTATACACTAGCAAAACATTCTATGGAGTTAAGTCTTAGATGGGCTAAAAGATGTAAAATTGAATTTAACAATAAAAATAATAGTACATTACAAGCTCTATTTGGTATTATACAAGGCTCTATCTATAAAGACTTGCGGAAACAAAGTGCATATGCCATGTTAGATATAGATTTTGATGGATATGCTATAGGAGGGTTATCTGTTGGAGAACCAAGATGTCATATGTATTCAGCTATAAATGCTGTAGTTCCTATACTGCCTAACAATAAGGCCAGGTATCTTATGGGAATAGGAACACCAGAGGATATATGGAACTGTGTAGAACTTGGAATTGATATGTTCGATTGTGTGTTGCCTACACGTAATGGAAGGAATGGACAAGTCTTAACGAGTTTAGGTAAATTTAATATTAAGCATTCTAAATTTAAAAATGATTATAGTAAATTAGATCCAAATTGTAATTGTTTGACTTGTATGGAATATTCTAAAGCTTATTTAAATTATTTAGTCAAAGTTCATGAATCTTTATACAGAAGTTTATTATCTTTGCATAATATATATTTTATGATGAATCTTATGACTACAATTAGAAACTCCTTACAAAATAATACTTTTTTGCAAGCCAAAAAAAAGTTTTTTAGATACTATTATGCTCTAGGAGAATGAAAAAAAACAATGAGTAAAGTTATATTGATTTTGTTTTATTTATATTTATTAAATCCTTCTATAGCTTTTGCTAATTCATCAAATGACTCTTTTGCAATCATTAAATTACTACCATTAGTTTTTGTATTTTTATTTTTTTATTTGTTTATCTTTAGACCTCAATATAAAAAAACTAAAGAACACAAAAAATTACTAAATTCATTAAAAAAAGGTGATACTATCATTACAATAGGTGGTTTATACGCTAAAGTAATTACTATTCAGGGTAGTATTATTAATGCGAAGATTGCAGATAAGGTATATGTAAATATTGCTAAACAAGCAATTTCAGTTGTTATACAAGATATGAACCATAATCCTCATCACACTACAACAAAATAACACACATATTAAACAGGAATATAATATATAAAAACTTATGATTAATCAATCATGTATCACAATTGAAGATGTGAAAAAAAATATCATCATAGATGCTTTCATTAAAGCTTCTAATAATTATTTAAAATCTATAGGTTATACTGAACATGGAATACGACATGTAAGTTTAGTTGCTTCTATCGCATCAAATGTGTTGTCTCATCTAGATTATCCAAAAAGATTACAGGAATTAGCAGAAATAGCAGGGTATATTCATGATATAGGCAATGTAGTAAATAGAAAAAATCACGGTCAATCTGCTGCTTTAATAGCTATGAAAGTATTAAAAAATATTGGAGCAACCCCATTCGAAATAGCTTTAATAATATCAGCTATAGGAAATCATGAAGAAGGTATAGGAGACCCTGTGAACTCTATAGCTGCAGCTTTAATTTTAGCAGATAAATCTGATGTACATAAAACTAGAGTAAGAAATCCTAACATATCAAAATATGACATTCATGATAGGGTTAATTATGCTGTTGAAAAATCATTTTTAAAAGTGATTAAAGAAAAAAAGATCATATCTCTTCAAATTACAATAGATATGAAAATATCTAAAGTTATGGAGTATTTCGAAATATTTATGTCAAGAATGTTAATGTGTAGGAAAGCAGCAACTTTTCTAGATTGTGCATTTGAACTTATTATTAACGATAGGAAACTTCTTTAGTAGATAACTATTCTGTATATAAAATTCATTATCTATCAAACACTTAACTTTTCAATTTAACGAAGATCACAATTATAATACATTAATTAATTTATTTTTTACTGGACTATATGAATGATATAAATTTATTAAATTAGTGTTTATTATTCTAATTTAATAAAAATATTTTTTATAATAACTTTATTATATAAGTTATTATATATTTTATTGCAAAAGGTTTGAATATAGTCAGTTAAAGAAGCTATGAATATATTTTTCATTTAATTGATATCAAACATGTATGGATTGATTCTATTCGGAAGAGTAAATAAATTTTATTTAAATTGTAAATAACTACGCAAAGGATTATAATGAAGATAATGATATATTTATGTTTTATTATGTTCAAGTAAAAAATATAGGAGTATAAAATAAATGAATAATTCAAATATTACTTGTGAAAGAAAGAAATTTAAGCCAATTTTACCAAATATATTACAAAATAGAATAAAAAATATTGACCCTGTTTCATGTTGTTCAACTTATAGTGAAAATCCAAAAATCCAACAAAGGTTTATTAACACGTATGGAAAGCCTGTCATAAAATTTCGAAAGGGACTTAATACACATAATATTCAAAAAAAATCTATGAAAGTAGCTGTTATCTTCTCTGGTGGGCAAGCTCCTGGTGGGCACAATGTGATAGCTGGAATATTTGATTGCTTAAAGAAAGTCAATCCGGAAAATAGATTAATTGGGTATCTTGGAGGTGCAGCAGGTATTTTAAAAAATCAATATAAAATTATTGAAAAAGATCAACTGAAACATTATAGAAATACTGGTGGATTTCATTTAATATATTCTGGAAGAGATAAAATAGAGACTGTAGAACAATTATCTTTAATGAAAAAACATTTTGAAACTGACAAAGTAGATGCTTTGATAATTATTGGTGGAGATGATTCTAATACAAATGCAGCGATCATAGCAGAATATTTTAAACAAAAAAAATTAAAAACTTGTATTGTTGGAGTTCCTAAAACAATAGATGGAGATTTACAAAATCAATATGTTGAGATTCCTTTTGGATTTGATACAGCAACAAAGATTTATTCTGAACTTGTAGGGAATGTTTGCATAGATGTATGTTCGGCACGTAAATACTGGCATTTTATTAGATTAATGGGAAGAAGTGCTTCTCATATAACATTAGAAGTTGGATTACAAACACATCCTAATATTATTGTAATCGGAGAAGAAGTACTAGAAAAAAGAATGACATTATCTAATATTGTTGATAATATTATTGATATTATTCTAAAACGTTCCAAACTTAATAAGGACTTTGGTGTGATATTAATTCCAGAAGGATTAATTGAATTTATTCCTGAAATTAGAGAACTTATTTATACTATAAATGATATTCTATATAAAAATAGAGATATTATTAAAACAATGAAAACATGCGTAGAGAAAGAACATTATATTTGTAGTAAACTGCCATCTCATTTATATAATTTAATGCAATCATTTCCACATAACATTATAGAACAACTTCTCTTAGATAGAGATCCTCATGGAAATATTCAAGTATCATCTATTGAAACAGATAAATTATTAATAACAATGATACATAAAAAACTTAACAAACTTTGTAAATTAGGTAAATATCATGGAAAATTTAATGCAATTTCACATTTTTTTGGATATGAGGGACGTTGCGGGTTACCATCAAATTTTGATGCAAATTATGCTTATGCCTTAGGATATAACGCTGCAGTGCTAATCATAAATGGGTTTACTGGATATTTATCTTATATAAATAAGTTAGCAAAAGTACCATATGACTGGGAATGTGGTGGCGTTCCTATAGTAAATATGATAAACATTGAAAAACGTAAGGGAGAAGATAAATTTGTTATACAAAAAACTTTAGTTGATTTACATGGTATACCATTTATGGAATACATAAGCAATAAAGAAAAATGGGCTTTAAATGAAGACTATATCTCTCCTGGGCCTATACAATATTATGGTAAATCGTGTATAACAGATAGAGTTACTAAAACATTACAATTAAAATGTAAAAAACCTAAAAAAATATAATATAATAATCATGTATGGTATACTAATATTTGATAAATAAAAATTGGTTAGGTATTGTTAAGATCATGTCATACATTCCTCATAATATACAGCGTATAAAAAATGATATTAAAACACTATCAAGAATAAATAATATAACAGTTGTGGCTGTTACAAAAACTGTCTCATCTTATGATATCTTGCAATCTTTTGCGTATGGAATTACAAATATTGGAGAAAGTAAAATTCAGGAAGCAATCCCAAAATTTATTCAAATAGGAGAACATTTTAAAGGAATAATCAAACATTTTATAGGACATATACAGTCAAATAAAGCAAAGAAAATTGTTGAACATTTTGATTTGATACAATCTGTAGATAGTATTACTATTGCTACTCTCATTGATAAATATGCAAAACAATATAATAAGTTACAACATTGTCTTATTGAAGTAAAGATGCATAATATAGAAAGTAGGGCTGGAATTAGTATAAATTATGTTCGCCATTTATATCAATATTGCTTATTAAAACTTCCAAATATATTAATTAGAGGTTTAATGGTAATAGCTCCATGTAATGCTATAAATAGTGATTTAAGAAAATGTTTCAGACAAGTATATATTGAATATGATAAGATAAAGAAATTTTTTTTACACTCAGAGTTTAATATTTTATCTATGGGAATGTCATCAGATTATAAAATTGCTATTGAAGAAGGTGCAACTATGTTAAGGCTTGGATCTGCTATATTTGGAAATAATAATAAAAAGTAACGTACTACATATATAAAGAATAGAACAAATATTAAGAATTGGTATGTATAATTTCATTTTTTTGTTAATGGAATTACTAAAGGAGTCAGTTAGAAATGATTATTAAAGTTAAAGTGATCTTGAATGCCAAAAGAAATGAAGTTGTTAGTAGAATTGGATCTATATTAAGAGTTAAATTAAGAGCAGAAGCAGTGGAAGGAAAAGCAAATAAAGAACTTTGTGATTTTTTAGCTGATTTTTTTGATGTAAAAAAATCTATGATATTTTTACGAAAAGGAGAAAGAGGGAAAGAAAAGACTATTGAAATTATTGGGCGTTCAGAAGAAAAATTAACTGAAATCTTAGATTCAATCCCTTGATTATTTATTATTGATTATATTATATAAGGAAAAAAGGTACACTTAATGATTGTAGAAGAAGAGCATAATTATTCCCAAACTTTAAATTTACCAAAAACTGCATTTAACATGAAGGCAAATTTAGCTCATAGATCGCAGTTTTTGGTAAATGAATGGGAAGCTAATAACATTTATAAACAAATTTGCTATAAGAATAAAAACAATAAAAGGTTTATTTTACATGATGGTCCTCCGTATGCAAATGCTCACATCCATCTTGGAACTGGATTAAATAAAGTTTTAAAGGATTTTATAGTAAAGTATCTTTCTATGTCAGGTTATTTTGTCCCTTTTACTCCTGGTTGGGATTGTCATGGTTTACCAATAGAACAGATAGTAATAAAGGATTTAAATATAGACAAGAATAAAATTGATAAGCTTGTTTTTAGGGAAGCTGCCGAGCGATTTGTTAAAAAATTTGTTAAAATTCAAAAAACAGAATTCCAATCATTAGGTATTATAGCTGATTGGGATAATCCATACCTAACTTTTACTAATACTTATGAAGCTGCTATTATTAATATATTTAGAGATTTAGTCTCTAAAGGATATGTATACAGAAATCACAAACCAGTTTATTGGTGTCCTAATTGTGAAACAGCTATGGCAGAAGCAGAAGTTGAATATCATATCCAGAAAGCAAAATCAATTTTTATTAAATTTAACATTATTTCATATCAAAACAGTGTTTTAAATACAATACAATTGAAGGATTTTTCAGTATTAATCTGGACAACAACTCCATGGTCATTACCTGCAAATGTTGCATTAGCTTTTAATGGAGAAGAAAAATATATTGTTGTCATATATAAATTTGCAAACTCTAGAGTTGAAAAGCTTATAGTTGCAAAAGCATTAGCTTATAACATTCAGAGAAAAATAAAGGCTGTGTCTTTTGAAATATTAGCGGAATTTCAAGGAAAAGCATTTATTAATATAAAATGTCAGAATCCATTAATAAAAAACAAACAAGCACAATGTGTTGTTGCAAGTTTTGTTAGTATCAAAGATGGGACCGGAATAGTTCATATAGCTCCTGGATTGGGGCCAGAGGATTATCAGGTAGGTGTAAGTTATGGATTTAAAATATTTTCACCTTTTGATTCAAAAGGCAAATTTACAAAGGAAGTTCCTGAATTTGAAGGAATCAAGATATTTCATGCCAATGATTTAATTATTAAACAACTTTATGACAATCAGAATATATTAGCCTTATGCGATCTTAAACATTCTTATCCATATTGTTGGAGATGTAAACAACCTATAATGTTTAGGGCGACACAACAATGGTTTTTATCAATGGATCATAAGCATCTAAGAAATAAGATAATTAATAAATTAAAAACTGTACAGTGGATCCCAAACTATGGTGAGAATAGAATCAAAGCAATGTTGAAAATCAGGCCTGATTGGTGCTTAAGCAGACAGCGTTTATGGGGGGTTCCATTACCTATATTTTACTGTAAGCAATGTTCATTTCCAATACTGGATGTAAAAATTATTGATAAAATAGCTGAATTATTTTCTCTTCATGGAAGTAATTCATGGTTTCAACTAAGTGAAACAGAATTATTAAAAGATACTAATGTGAAATGCCCGTCATGCAAAAACACTAAGGAATTTATAAAAGAACAAGATATTTTGGATGTATGGTTTGATTCAGGAGTGTCTTTTGAAGCAGTATTAAGACATAAAAATTTAGATTTCCCTGCAGATTTATATTTAGAAGGAAGTGATCAACATCGTGGATGGTTTCAAACATCTCTAATCTTATCTATGGCTACACAAGAAACAGTTCCATATAAGACTGTTTTAACCCACGGGTTTGTTGTAGATGGGGAAGGAAAAAAAATGTCAAAATCTCTTGGTAATTTTATATCAACTGATATTATGTTACATAAATATGGAGCAGATATGATTCGCTTTTGGATAGCTTCTAGTAATTATAGAGATGATATAAAATTATCTGATGAAATCATGATAGGTTTAAGTGATATTTATAGAAAAATTAGAAATACTATAAGATTTCTACTTGGAAATCTTTATGATATACAATATCAAGATATTATTAAATTTCAAGATATGCAAAAAATAGATCAATACGCTTTACATCAACTTAATCAATTGATAGTAGAAGTAATAACAGCGTACAACTCATATTTATTTCATAAAGTTATGAATAGGATTAATAATTTTTGTACTAGTTTCTTAAGTGGATTTTATCTAAATGCTTTAAAGGATATCTTATATTGTGATCCAAAAAATGGGATCAAAAGAAAAAGCGCTCAGAGCGCAATTCTAGAGATATGTTCTGTCATCATTAGATTAGTAGCTCCTATATTATCATTTACAGCAGAAGAAGCCTGGAAAGAAATCAACAAATTAAATATTTTTCATAATGCTACAAATGTAACATCTGTTTTTTTATCAAATTTCCCCATAGTAAATACTTGTTATAACATTAAACAAGACATGGAAGAAATATGGAAAAAAATATTTTTTATAAGAGAACAATGTATTAATTTATATGAAAATTTAAGATTAAAACTTGGTATAGGCTCAATTTTGGAAACTTCGATAAGTATAACTTATGGAAGTTTATACAAGAATGTATTCCAAGAAATTGATTTATTAAAGCTTGTACTTGGTAATTGGGATATTAACTATAATTTAGATTTAATAAAAGACGATGCATTAAACATAGAGATCAATAAATCTAAATACAACAAATGTAATAGATGTTGGAGACACATTAACGATATAGAAAATGGCTTATGTAAAAGGTGTCAACACGTTATTAATTTATACAAATCATAACATTAATAAAATAGATTAATTATATGTTAATAGCAATTATTGCAATGCTGATATTGATTTTGATAGATCAAATTATCAAGTATTTTGTTATATGTTATATTCCATATTCTATGTCTATAAATTGTATATATAATTTAAACTTATTAAATTTTATCCATGCGCGTAATAGTGGACTAGCGTTTGGTATTTTGAAGCAATATAATAATAAGTTAGTATTAATAAGCTTTATAGGAATATCCCTAATAATAATATTAGGGTATTTTTTTAAATTTTGGAGCAAGCTGCAAACAATGAATAAACTATCACTATGCATGATTATATCTGGAGGAACAAGTAATTTAATAGATAGATTCATTTATAATGCTGTTATAGATTTTATAGATTTTGGAGTGAATAAGACAAGATATCCTGTATTTAACATAGCTGATATATATCTATGTATAGGATTTATACTGATAGCTAGTTCTTTACTAGTCAATAAAAAACAGAGTTAAATATACTTATGTACCCAATTATTTTTAAATGTTTCTATTTCTCAATATATTCTTACGGTATGTGTATAGCCTTAGCTTTTGCTATTTCTTTTATTTATTTCAAGATTTCTTTAAAGCAATCTCAAAGAAATCTTTTTAGACAGGATTCATTAGATACATTATTTATATATGTAATGATTATCTCAATACTAGGTAGTAGATTATTTTATGTTATTACTAATGTCAATAGTTTTTTTATGAACCCATTAGATATTTTTAAATTATGGAATGGAGGCTTAATATATTATGGTGGATTTCTTAGTGTTATAATATTTTTGATTGTATACGCGCATAAACATCATATATCTATGCTTAGCTTAGGAGATTTTTTCTCCCCTGGTTTGGCTTTAGGGTATTCTATAGGGCGTATTGGATGTTTACTTGGTGGCTGTTGTTATGGGAAACAAACAGATGTTCCGTGGGCTATCACATTCAATAACGTGCAATCAATTGCTGTAACAGGGGTATCTATTCATCCAACCCAAATTTATGAATCATTGTGGAATTTTTTTATATTTATTATTTTACATAAATACTCAATGAAAACATCCAAAAATGGAATATTATTCGGAATATATAGTATATTATACGGAATTGGTAGATTTTTAATTGAGTTTTTTCGTGGGGATGTATCATATATAAGATATATTAACTTATCGTTGTCTCAAATAATATCGCTATGTATGATTATATTTGGAATACATATAGTATGCAAAAAACTATAATATATAACTATTTTACAAAACAAAGAATTGATATATATCTAAAATCAATATATAAATGTATATCTAGAACGTATTTCCAACAACTTATTCATAAACAAAAAATCCTGTTAAATGGATATTGTACAACAGCTAACCATAAGTTACATTATGGTGACAATATAACTGTTGTATTTGAAAGTAAAAAAAATGAAACAATAAATCCTTTCAGATGTAATATTAATGTTTTATATGAAGATGATGATTTAATTATTATTGATAAACAACCAGGTATAGTAGTCCATCCTTCTAATGAGCATATTTCTGATACTATGATAAATGCTTTAGTTTCTTATGCCAATGGGAAATTTCAACCTTATGTAGTGCATAGACTTGATAAAAATACTTCAGGAGCAATTATTTTTGCAAAAAATCAAAAATCTCAAATAAAGATGATTTATCAATTTAAAAAAAGATTAGTAAAAAAAATATATTATGCTGCAGTTCAAGGATTGATAAATGAAGATAACGGTATTATAAAAGCTCCACTTGGTAGAAATCCAAAGAATAGAAAAATGATGTCTGTTGGTTTTTTTGCAAATAAACAAGCAGTGACAAAATTTCAAGTAATTAAAAGATTTCATAATTTTACCTTTATTAAAATACAATTATGTACTGGACGTACTCATCAAATAAGAAGTCATATGAAATATATACATCATCCTATTATAGGAGATAGTCAGTATGGAGGTATACAAGAAATTGG
>JAISIG010000014.1 GCA_031262135.1 Endomicrobium sp. | reverse complement strand
GATTTTCTTATGCAACATCTATAGAAAAAATAAAAGAAGGTTTAGAAAGGATTAAAACAATCCTACAAGTTTAAAAATAAAAAAACTATTTTTGTCCCTGTAGCTCAATTGGATAGAGCAACTGCCTTCTAAGCAGTAGGTTGTGTGTTCAACTCACGCCAGGGACGTTTAATTTGTTGGTGGTTGTAGCTCAATTGGATAGAGCATCGGCTTGTGGCGCCGAAGGCTGCGGGTTCAAATCCCGTCATCCACCCTTTTTTTTATTATAGGAATTTTTATAGTGGTACATAAAAAAGAAGTTTCTTATGGAGCAGTAATTTATAATATTACTGATAAGAAAATTTTTTTTCTATTAGTAAAGTCAAAATGTTTTAATAAATGGGGCTTTCCAAAAGGCCACCAAAAACTAGAAGAAACTGATTCTGAGACAGCTAAACGTGAAATTTACGAAGAAACAGGTTTATCTATAGTGAACTTTGTATCAAATTTTAAAGAAAAAGAACAGTATATAATTCATAGAAAAGAAGAACAAAATAACAGCAGTATTATAATAAAGAAGTGCAATGTATACTTTTTAGCTGTTGCTGATTTAAAATATAATATCAAAATTACTGATAACTGTGAAATTTTAGAGGCTAGATGGTGTACTATTAATGAAGCCATAAATATTCTTTATTTTAGAAGCCAAAAATTAATTCTTCAAGAAGCATACAATTTTGTATTAAGGAGATTATCAAAATGAGTAATCCACTTTTAAAAGATAACATCTTTAAAACTTCTGCGTTTAACAATAGCAATGCAACTATGACTACTATAGGGACAATTAATAAAAGTATAATATTATGGATGTGTCTTGTTGCAGGAGCATTATATTCATGGACACATACTATAGTAACATTTTCTTTGTTACTTCCAATATCTATTGTTGCTTCAATTTTATCTATGATTATAATTTTTAAAAAAAATACAGCTACTATCTTAGCTCCACTTTATGCTATTTGTGAGGGGCTAATACTTGGAACTGTATCTGTCTACTTTAATAATTATACTGGAATAGTAACACATGCTATCTTGTTAACATTATGTGTTTTAATTTGTATGTTAGCATCATATAAATCTGGGATTTTACGTTATACTTCCTCAACAAAAAAAATAATACTTCTTTCAACATTAACCATATCTGTTATATATTTTATAGATTTCATTTTACACTGCTTTGGAATAAATAATATATTCCATATTAATAGTATATCTGGAATAGGAATAATTATTTCTTTAATAATAGTAATTGTTGCAGCTTTAAATCTTTTATCAGACTTTGATTTAATAGAAAACGGGGTATCTTATGGTGCTCCCAAATATATGGAATGGTACAGTAGTTTTGCTCTTATGATTACAGTGATATGGTTATATTTAGAAATTTTGAAACTTTTGTTTAAAATCAAAAATATAGAGAAATAATAAAATAGAAACAGAACGGGGATGACGGGATTTGAACCCGTGGTCTCTGCCTTGACAGGGCAACGTGTTAACCAGACTACACTACATCCCCATACCAACAAAGGAAAAAATTATTTACAAGACTAAGATGAGATGGTACTAATATAGTAATAAAATTATTTTAAAAAATCAAATTTTTTTTAGTTAGTATGTTTTCTTTGTATTACCTTTAACACTCTATTAATGATATCATATGATGTTAATTTAAATTTTGCTAATAATTCGCTTGGCTTTCCTGATTCTCCAAAAGTATCATACATACCGATCATTTCAATAGGTGTAGGACATTTTGCTCCTAGGACTTCGGATATTGCTGATCCTAATCCTCCATAAATTTGATGTTCTTCGACTGATACAATTGCTTTGCATTTTTTTGCTACTTTAATGATGCTATCTTCATCTATAGGTTTAATTGTATGTAGATTAATAAGCGTTGCATGAATATGTTTTTCGTTTTTTAAAATTTGGGTGGCTTTCAATGCTTCATATACCATATTACCACAAGCTATAATAGCAACGTCATCTCCATGTTCTAAGATATTTGCTTTCCCAAAATTAAATGGAGTATCATGGTTGGTAATAATTGGAGTTTCTTCCCTGCTATATCGTATGTATACTGGGCCAGCTAATTTACTACTTGCAATAACAGCTTTTTTAGTTTCAATAAAATCACATGGACATATAACATTCATATTAGGAATACATCTCATAATGCTAATGTCTTCTAAGGCTTGATGGGTAGCACCATCAGCTCCTACTGTAATACCAGAATGAGATCCTCCTATTTTAACATTAAGATTTGAATAACAAATTGTATTTCTTATTTGTTCCCAAGCTCTACCTGATATGAATATACTATAAGTTGAAATAAATGGAATAAATCCAACAAGAGAAAGACCAGCAGCTATACCTACTAGATTTGTTTCTGCAATACCAACATTTAGAAACCTTGTTGGAAATAACGTTGCAAAACTATTTAAAGCGACTGATGATACTGTATCGGCACCTAATACAAAGATTTTATTATTTTCTTTTCCAAGTTCAACAAGAGCCTCTCCGAATCCAAATCTAGTTGCTTTTTTTTCCATTTTATTTAATCTATCTCCTATTATTTTTTTTGATTTAAATTAACTTTATTTATAATATTACTAAAATCAACCGTTCTTTCGAATATAAGATTAAAAACACTAATATACCCATTTTAGAAAATTTTATTTTATTATTAAAATGCACTTTATTGAAAAATAATCTTCTTTTTATATTATATATCTATTTATTAGTTTTAAGTTATTATCTAAATTACAAACGATGGGAGTAGCAGTTGGAATATTTAAGTTAATTATTTCATCGTCACTTATATTCTCTAAATATTTTATTAGTGCTCTTAAACTATTACCATGTGCAACAATAATTATTTTTTTTCCTTCCTTTATATTAGGTGTAATTTCCTTCTGCCAGAATGGAATCACACGTTTCACTGTATCTTTTAAGCATTCAGTTAAAGGCAGTTGCTCACGTGGAATATTAGTATACTTAATATCTTTTCCAGGGTATCTAGAATCTCCTTTTGTTAGTTGCATTGGAGTTACATCATAACTTCTACGCCACATTTGCACCTTATCTTTGCCATATTTTTGTGCTGTTTCTAATTTATTTAACCCCTGTAAGGCTCCATAATGTCTTTCATTCAATCTCCAACTTTTTATGACTGGAATCCATAATAAGTCCATTATTTCTAATAGATTAAATAAAGTTTTAATTGCTCTTTTTAAAACAGAAGTATATGCGATATTAAACGTTAAACTATGTTCTAATAGTTTTCTACCAGCTAAAATACTATCTTGATACCCTTTTTCTGATAAATCTATATCAGTCCATCCGGTGAATTTATTTTCCTTATTCCAAATACTTTCTCCATGTCTCATTAAAATGATTTTATACATTTAAAGCTCTCTTTATAAAATTAAAATTTTTATTACTATGTATTATTATAGCATAACATATTTAAAATATGTTATGCATATCTTATAATCTACTTTGAAAAAATTTTTGTTATAATTTAAATGGGAATATAAAAAATGAATAAATATTATTATATTTATACCTTTGGGTGTAAAGTGAATCAATATGAATCACAATTAATTTCAGAAACCATGAAAAAAAATAATTTTCAACATACATGGTTAATTGAAAAAGCAAGTTTAATTATTGTAAATTCTTGTACAGTTACTGCAGAAACAGACGCCAAATGTATTAATTTATTAGATAAACTTTCAAAGTTTAACAAATCAACTAATATTATTCTAACTGGCTGTCTTAGTCGTAATAAAAGTATTAATTTAAAAAGCTTATATCCAAATATCCACATTTTAACGGATAAAACAAAATTATTCTCTAATTATTCAATTAAAAATTTTGATTTTCATTCTAGGGCATTTGTAAAAATCCAAGATGGTTGTAACCATTTTTGTAGTTACTGTATCATTCCATATATAAGAAATATATTGTATAGTAAAAAATTCAGTGTCATCTTATCTGAGATACAACAATTAATATCAAATGGATACTTTGAAATAGTGTTAACAGGAATTAATTTAGGTGAATATGAATATGGATTAGCAAATCTCTTAGAAAAACTAGTTACTATTCCTATGAATTTTAGAATAAGACTTTCATCTATAGAATTAAATACGATCGATAATCGTATTATAAACATATTATCTAATTATCCATCTAAAATATGTCATCATTTACATATCCCATTACAATCTGGCAGTAATCCCATTCTGCAATTAATGAATAGAAAGTACTCAGCAGAAGAATTTTTACAGAAAATAAATGCTATATTTGATAACATTCCAGATTTAACTTTAACAACTGATATTATTACTGGATTTCCAGGGGAAACAAATGAGTATCATAATGAAACATGTAAATTTTTAGAAAAAGTTAATTTTGCCAAACTTCATATTTTTAAATATTCTGATAGGGGTATAACACAAGCATCATTATTAAGAAATAAAATTAGTCCATTTATTATAAATAAACGAGCAAGAGAATTGAGGTTAATTAATTTAAAGAAAAATAAATACTTTATTCAAAAAAATTTTGGTATTGTTAGACCTGCAGTACAAATAGGATATAATCAAGCTCTTACTGATAATTATATTAAAATCCCTCATAAACAACAAGCACAAGAAAAAGGAGTATTCAATGTTTTAGTTACTAAAAAAGCTACAATATAATACATTTTAGTTAGTTTTCTCTTTTAATTCAAAATTTTTTTTCATTTCTTTCATATCAGAATTACCTAATATTTCATATATTATGTGATTTATATGTACCAATTTAGTATTGTTCCTTTTATCTTTTCTACATTTCAATTCAACTAATTGTTTAGAAATAAAGTTCTTATTAATTATAACTCTGTAAGGCACTCCTATTAAATCAGCATCTTTAAGTCTACTTCTAATATTAATTGCTTGTCTATCGTCAACTAATACCTCTAATCTATTCTCATGAAATACATTACATAAATATTTTATTATTTTTTTGATATATTCATTGTTAAAATTAATGGGAATAATTATTACATCAAATGGAGCAATAAGTTTAGGCCATATAATTCCATCTTGATCATGACATTGTTCTACTATAGCAACAAGTAGTCTTGTCACTCCTATACCGTAACACCCCATATACATTAAGTTTCTTTTGCCTTCTTTATTAACATATGTTCCGTTCATTAATTTAGAATATTTAACATCAAGTTTAAATGTATGGCCTATCTCGATGCCTTTTGATACATCAAGTATAGACATTTTACATTGAGGACATAAATCGTTATATTTGAATTTTCTTATGTCTGCTATGATGTCAACAGTATAATCTCTTTTATAATTGACATTTTGTAGATGATAATCAGATTTATTAGACCCAGTTAAAGCATTACAAATATCTAATACTGATAAATCAGCTATAATTTTTATATTTTGCTTTAAATTAACTGGTCCTAAGAATCCTGGAGTTAGATCTAACATATGAAGAAATTTTGTATTAGCAAGATTAATATTATTTGTATTAAGTACCCTTTTTAATTTATCTTCATTGATTTCATGATCGCCTCTTATTAAAACAGCAATAGGATTATTAT
>JAISIG010000036.1 GCA_031262135.1 Endomicrobium sp. | reverse complement strand
AGTTTTATTAGGAGCTTGTCCAAAGCGTATCATATGATATAAAAAAAAATCATGGAGTTCATATTCGCCTATTATATTCTCTGTACTTTGATTAGTTGGAAGCAATTCTGGGCTACTTTTTGTGTTTAATATTGCGACTAATGCATTTTTATATGCTTTGATTCTATTCGACTCATAATCCACTAAGTATCTTATTACAGTTCTAGGAATTGATGCATTAACAGAATACATAGACATATGATCCCCGTTATATGTACACCATCCTAGGGCATTTTCTGATAAATTTCCAGTGCCTATTACAATGCCATCTTTAGCGTTAGCAACATCCATTAAGATTTGCGTGCGTTCTCTGGATTGTGCATTCTCATACACATTATTAAGATACTTTTGACTATGCCCAATGCTTCTTAAATGGTAAAAAACAGATTTGCAAATATTAATTGTTCTAATTTGAATGCCAGTTGCATTAGCTAACTTAATTACATTTTGTCTTGTTTTATTTTTTGTACCAGGGCCTGGCATAGTAATTGCTATAATATCTCTTTTCTTTCTTCTTAATATTTTGTAACTTCTTAAAATAACTAAAAGAGCTAAACATGAATCAAGTCCACCAGAGATTCCAATAACAGCTTTTAATTTTGTAGAATGCAATTTTTCTGCAAGAGCCTTAGCTTGAATTTGTAATATTGACTCAGCTGATTGTGGTATAATAAATGGAAAAGGAGAGATAGGGTTTTTAATAACTATATTATTAGTATTAAATTTAAATTGAACAATATGATATTTTGATGGATTACATTTAAACACATTTATTCTACGACGTTCATAAGCTAATTTATCTATATCTAGTTCACAGATCAATAATCCAGAGTTAAAAGGATAACTTTCATTTAAAATTGATCCATTTTCAGCTATGATTTTATGTCCAGAAAACACCATATCATTAACAGCTTCACTTGACCCTGCAGATGTATAAATGTATCCGCATATTAAACGTCCACTTTGTGCCATGATTAGGATTCTTCTATAGTCTGTTTTTCCAATTAATTCGTTTGATGCAGATAAATTTACTATAATAGATGCGCCTGCTTTAGCGTGTTCGTTAGATGGAGGATTAATAACAAACATATCCTCACAAATTTCAGCTGCAATTTTTATATTGTTATTTGTTGTTGCATTGAATAATATATTTGTTCCAAAATATATTTTTTGTTGACATAAAGTGATAAATTCATGTATATCCTTTCCAGATGTAAAATATCTTGTTTCATAGAATTCAGAATATGATGGGATAAATGTTTTAGGAACTACCCCTAAAATATGGCCATCTTGTAAAGCTACTGCACAAGAATATAATTTATCGTTTATATATATTGGAGTCCCAAGAAAAATAAGTATATTGTTATCTATACTTGATTTAAGAATAATATCTAAGGCTTTGGATACAGAATGTAGAATAACTTCAGACAAAAATAATTCTCCGCATGAATACCCAGTTAAACATAGTTCTGGAAATACTAATAACTCAATATTATGTTTTTTAGCTAGCTTAATTATATTTATAATTTCTTTAGCATTTTCGCCAGGATTAGCTATCGTAACTTTAGGGGTTGCAGCTGCCACTCTTATGAAGCCATATTTCATTTCTTATCTCATTAATTTATAAACTGATACAGTTGTCTATAGCATATAAATCATTATATGAATCATATGCTTTAAAATACGCTATAGCTTTCTCTAAATTAGTCAAAATGGAACATCCAGATTTTACTGCTATTTTCCTTATTAATGAGTTATTGTACAATTCATTAACACTTAAATTTTTACTTATATTAATTACAAAATCTATTTTTCCATTAACTATCATATCGACTGCTCGTGGCACTCTATTCCAATGTACTATTTGTACTTTGTATCCATTACTTTCAAGATAATTAGCAGTTCCCTTTGTAGCATAAATTGGAATATTTAAATTATAAATATTATCAATTATTTCCATAAATTTGACTTTAGCTTTTTCTCTTCCAATACTTAATAAAATACCTTTATGTGGTTTGATAATTTTTGTTGCTTCCATTGCTAACAACATAGCATGATTAAAATTTATGCCTAAACATCCTACTTCTCCTGTAGATGCCATTTCTACTCCAACTATTGGGTCAGCTCCGTCAAGTCTTTGAAAACTAAACATTGAAGCTTTTACGCCTACATGTTGAATTTCGCTTTCATCCAATATAATTTTATTAATATTTTCGTTATTCATAACTTTACATGCAATTTCTGCAAGGTTTATATTAGCTACTTTGGAAATGAAAGGGAAAGATCGTGAGGCACGTGCATTACATTCAATAACTTTAATATCATTATTTTTTGCTATAAATTGAATATTAAACGGGCCATGTAAATGAAGTTCTTTTACTATTTTTCTTACTGTATCTTTTATTACATTAACTGTTCTAGTATAGAGTTTTTGAGGAGGGAACACCATTGTGGCATCTCCGCTGTGAACTCCAGCATTTTCAATATGCTCACTAACAAAAGATACAATTACTTCACCATTTTTAGCTACACCATCACATTCTATTTCCTTTGCATCAATTATGAATTTTGAGATAATAATTGGAGCATCAATAGAAATATTTTTAGTTAATGATAAGTAATGATCTAAACTTTGTTTATCATTAGCTACATTCATGAGTGTTCCAGATAAAACAAAACTAGGTCGTATTAATACAGGAAACCCAACTCTGTTTATAAAATTTGTTACTTCATCATATGAAATTGCAGATGTCCATTCCGGCTGATTGATTTTTAATTTATCAAGTATAGAGGAAAACTTTGTTCTGTTCTCAGCATCATCTACAGTTTGGTTATTATGCCCTAATATATTTACTTTAGCTTTACTGAGAGGGTTTATTAAATTGTTAGGATGTTGTCCTCCCATACATGCAATGATTCCTTTAGGTTTCTCAATATCTATAATATCCAATACTCTTTCGAATGACAGCTCTTCAAAATATAATCTATCTGATGCACTATAATCTGTAGATACTGTCTCAGGATTGCAGTTAATAATAATACTATCATTATTCCTATTTTTAAAATATTGACTTGTCATTACAGAACACCAATCAAATTCTAGACTGCTTCCTATACGATAACTTCCACTTCCTAAAGTGATGATCCTTTTATTACCTTGTTTTCTTTTAACAACATCATTGTATATTCCATCATAAGTCAAATATAAATAGTTTGATCTTGTTGGATATTCTGATGATGTAGTATCAATTTGTTTAACTACAGGTAAAATTCCAAGTTGTTTTCTTAATTTGCGTACACCAAACGATAATTTTCTTATACTTTGAATACTTAATTTTAATTTGAGATTACAACATTGAGAAAGTACTATTTGTGTTAATTGGAAATCAGAAAAACCTAGTGATTTTAAATGCATCAAATAATCTTTTGAAATTTTGCTGTAAGTATTGTATATATTATATTCTGTAATGATTGTTTTATTGTTAATCATAGATAGTTTAGAAAAAAAAGTTTTTAATTTTTTTTCAGTATTAGCAATGTACATTAGATGAGATAAAAACCATTTATCTATTCTAGTCTTTTGATGAATATAATCTAAAGTATGTTCTCTTTTAAAAGCTTCGTAGATTGCAAAGATTCTAAGATTAGTAGGAGTTAATAGTTCACTTTCAAGCTCTGTGTCAGTAGCATTAGAAAACATTGGTGCAGTAATACCATCTTCATTCTCATTAACCATTCTAAGTGCTTTTTGTACTACCTCGCAAAAATTTTTGCCTATAGCCATTACTTCTCCTACAGACTTCATTTGTGTTCCTAAATTTTTTGATACTCCAATAAATTTATTAAGATCCCATCTTGGGACTTTTAAAGTCACATAGTCTAAAGACGGTTCATAAAATGCAGAAGTAGTTTTCGTTACAGGATTTTGCAGCTCAAGTAATTCAAAGCCAATTACAAGTTTAGCAGCTATGTAGGCTATAGGATAGCCTGTAGCTTTACTAGCTAAAGCACTAGATCGTGATAATCTAGCATTAATCTCTATAACGAAGAATTCATAATGTTTAGGATTAAGAGCATATTGTACATTACATTCACCTATTATATTAATGCTTTGAGCTATATTAATAGCCATATCTCTTAGCATATTGTTTTCTATATTATTAATTGTCTGGCATGGTGCTATGACTATAGAATCTCCTGTATGTATTCCCATAGGATCAAAATTTTCCATATTGCAGATTGTTATTGTATTTCCAAGTTTATCTCTCATTACTTCATACTCAATTTCTTTCCATCCATGTAAAGATTTTTCAATTAAAACTTGAGGAGAATTCATTAATGATACTTTAACAATATTTGTTAATTCAGTAATATTCTGAGCGAAACCACTCCCAAGCCCACCAAGCGAGAATGCAGAGCGTATAATAACAGGATATCCAATATTGTCTGCTTTCTCTATAGCTTCCGCTAAATTTGATACTGCATAACTTTTGGCGATAGGCGCATTTATAGTTTTCATCTGTTTCGCAAATAACTCTCTGTTTTCAGATATTTCTAAAGAATCTATTTGCGTTCCTAAAACTTTTACATTATATTTTTGTAATACTCCATTTTTAGCCAGCTTAATTACACAATTAAGAGAAGTTTGCCCTCCAAAACTTGAAATTATAGCAATTGGCTTTTCTATTTGAATAACTTTTGTAACCCAAAATGGAGTTATAGGGTACAAATATATTGCTCTATTTTTCCCTTTATTCGTTTGAACTGAAGCTATATTAGGATTAATAATAATGACTTTAAGATTTTCTTCTTCTAAAGCTTTTACAGCCTGTGCTCCAGAATAGTCAAATTCACCTGCTTGCCCAATTGATAAAGCTCCTGACCCTAATAGAATTACTTTTTGTTTCTTCCCTTGTTGTGGTAACAAGAAATCTAAAATTGGCATTTTATCTCCAGTTTATACAAAAAGTCTTGGCATATAAAAAACAGAATATATGCCAAGACAAAAAAATTTTAATATTTATTTTTTATTTTAGTTATGATATTCTTTTCTTTCTACAAATAACTTGTAAACTAAATAAATAAATAATAACCAAACTAAACTCAAAATTGACATACGTGTCTCTTTATTAACAAACAATAAGTAAGTTGTCAGTATGAGAGCTAGTAGAGCTATATAATTTGAATATGGATATAATAACATTGGGTATTTTAAATTAGCAATTTCTTCAGCAGTTTTATTTTTTCTAGAACGCATTTGAACTATTACTATAATTCCAAAAATCCAAATACCAAGAGCTGTAGAAATACCTGCTAGAATCATAAATACGTTATCTGGCATAATGTAATTAAGCATTACTCCTATTAAAGAAACAAAAAAAGAAAAAATAATTCCATTAGATGGTATTTTATTAGAATTAAGTTTGCCTAAGCATTGTGGAGCATGTTTTTGTAATGCTAAATTATAAAGCATTCTTCCATTACTAAACATTCCACTATTGCATGATGATAATGCTGCAGTAATAACAACAAAATTAATAATGGCAGCAGCTTGCTTAATACCTAATCCTGAAAACGTTGCAACAAAAGGACTTCCAGAAACTCCACTTCCTTTTGTTATATTCATCCATGGGTAGATACACATAAGAACAAACATAGTTCCAACATAAAAGAAAATCATTCCTCCTAGAACTTTATTTATAGATGAAGGGATACTTTTTTCTGGATTTTTTACCTCTCCTGCTGTTACACCAATAAACTCTATACCCACAAAAGCTAAAATAACCATTCCTAGTGATTTAAGGATACCTGATATGCCAAAAGGAAAAAATCCTCCCTTAAGGGCATATAAATTATGTAATCCGATTATTCTTCCGCTATTCCCTATTCCAAAAAAAATCATTGCTAAACCTACAATTACTATTAATACTATTGTAATGACTTTTATTAATGAAAACCAAAATTCTATTTCTCCAAACATTTTACTACTAAATAAATTAGCACCCATAATACATAATAATGATAACAATCCAGGAATCCACTGTGGTAATTCAGGCCACCAAAAACTACAATAAATTCCAACAGCAGTTACTTCTGTCATACTGCTAACAACCCATAGAAACCAATATGTCCATCCTACCATGAATCCAGCGCATGGGCTAATAAATTTATTAGCATATGCACTAAACGATCCAGTAATAGGATTTTCTACTGCTACTTCTCCTAAAGCACGCATAATAAAATATACAATACAACCACCTAATAGATATGATAGTAATAAAGATGGGCCGGCAGATGCAATGGCACTACCAGAAGCTAAAAATAATCCTATTCCAACTGCTCCACCAATTGCAATTAATTGCACATGACGTTCACTTAAGCCGCGCTGCAAATTCTCACTATCAGACTGCTTATCCATTTATTCCTCCTTATAAAAATAAAGACTTATAATAAATTTACGAAATAATCAATGATCCATGAAGTATCGTTTGGTCCACTTGAAGCTTCAGGATGAAATTGAACCGATATAAATGGTTTAGTTTTATGTTTTAATCCCTCAACAGAATGATCATTAGCATTTTCAAACCATAAATTCCATTCATCTTGTATTGAATCCCTTTCAACAGAATATCTATGGTTTTGGCTTGACATATATGCTTTTTTTTCAGGCAATGAAAATACCGGTTGGTTATGGCTTCTATGTCCATGAGAAAGTCTTTTTGTATTTGAGCCAGCTGCAAGAGCTAGTAATTGATGCCCTAAACAAATTCCTAAAATAGGTTTATTAGATACTAAAAGTTGCTCGCGTATCCTTTTGACTAAATCTCCAGTATTTTTTGGATTACCAGGTCCATTACTAATTAACCATCCATCACAGTTGATCTTTGAAAAATCATTATCCCATGGGAGTAATTCTATCTTACAATTTCTTTGGATAAGCATTCTTAAAATATTCCATTTGATTCCACAATCAATAATAGCTACTCTTTTTGTAGCATATTTATTACCCATAGTTACCTTGGTTTTTACTGAAATAGAAGGCATTAAATTATACTTTGAAGGATCTATATATTCATTATTCCTAAAGTGGCTTAGAAAACTGAATTTTTTCCTTTCTTGTAGAGTTGAATCTTTAGTGTAAATTTTACCAAATAAATTTTTGCTTTTTCTTACTAATTGCACTAAATATCTTGTATCAACACCTACGATGCCAGGAACCCCTTGTTCTTTCATCCAAGTATTAAGGGTAATTCCTTTTTCATGATGGTAACATCCATTATAAATGTTAGATACAACAATTCCTTGCGTTTTAATAGAATTACTTTCGTATCCTTGAGACATAATATTTCTTAGAGGGAAAGGAACTCCATAATTCCCTATCATACAAAAACTGAAAATAAGTATTTGCCCTAAATACGATGGATCTGTCATTGCTTCGCTATATCCTAACATACCAGTATTGAATACCATTTCTCCGGAGACTTCCCTATTAGCTCCAAAAGAAAATCCTGATAATTTAATTCCATTTGAAAGTTGTAGATAAGCTCTCTTGAGATTCCTATTTAAAATACAAGTACATCTTTTCACCTATTAAAACTCCAAGTATATTAACTAAGCTTTTTTATTAATAGTTACAATACATATTTGAGTATGGATTTTTGCCAATAGCAATGTATTTTTGAAATTTATCTAGTTTGATATTTATATTAACATTAAAAAATTTTTTGTATAAATTAATATGCTTAGTTAAAAAAAGTATATCTGTTTGATCTAACTTACTTTGTGTTATTTCCTTTCCAAAATTTCTTCCACAATTATTATTAATATGATTATTATTTAAATAAATCACACCTCCGTGTATCCCAGTTCCACAAAATTTTCCAATGATATTTCTATTATTGTTTAATCCTAATACAACAATGGCTCCACCAGCCATATATTCTCCTAAAAATGCTCCTGCTGTTCCTCCTATAATGATTATAGGCTTTTTATCCTGATACTCTTTCATATGTATACCAACTCTATAACCAACATTATGTTTGATATAAATTTCTCCACCTCTCATTGCATACCCTGTAGTATCTCCACAACTTCCATGTATTATTATTCTTCCACTATTCATGGTATTTCCAATAGCATCCTGTCCATTTCCAAAAATTTCTAAATTTGCACCATCCATATAAGCTGCCATATCATTACCTGGAGTCCCATATATTTTTATTTGAATGTCTTTACTTAACCCTCTTCCTAGGTATCTTTGGCCACAAACATTATGCAAAACAATTTGTTTATTCCCTTGATAGATTGTATTATCTATTAGTTCATTTAAATCACGATAATAAGATATTTGCAACGCATCTATAATTTTCATAAATTTTTTATTACCTTACTGGTTTATTTAATGATGTTTATAATACAAAAGCTTCATTCTTGCAATTTTAGGATAGACATTTAAGCCTATATCTTTAGTAGTAATATCATATAATAATGTAGAAAGCGGTACCTTGTTTTTAATAAGATCAGTATAAATTCCAGCTCTTCGTATAGAATTAATCATAGTAAATCCTACTAAATTATTATTGCAAATAGATAGTTTAAAAAGCTTATTCCACTCAGATTCTATATTAATATTTTGTACATTGTTGTACTTCAGTTTGTTGCAGATCATTCCAGCAGAAATTAATTTCATGCCAAAAAATGAAATTGCGTTCATTGCAAAATCATAACATAACAATCTACTGCTATTGTAATTATTATTATTATTTATAGCCATATTTAATCCTGCAATTTCCCCTTGATTACTAGCACTTGTCCATAAAGCAAAGATTGTTTTTGTATTAGAAAAGAAATCATAAGATTCAATACAATCTCCAGCAGCGTATACACAATCATTAGAAGTCTGTAAGAATTCATTAACTACTATGCCTCTGTTAACATTTAATCCTGCTTGTTTTGCTAAATGAACATTAGGAGTAACTCCAATAGCTATAATCAAAATATTACAATCAAGAGTTTCTCCATTTGATAATACTACTTTATAAATTTTATCAT
>JAISIG010000049.1 GCA_031262135.1 Endomicrobium sp. | reverse complement strand
CTGTTAAAAAGAAGTAACTTTGAACTTTCTAAATTAGAAGATGTAGTAATTGATGCTAATGCTTTGACAAGTATAGATGCTTCAACACAAAACCCAGTACCAGTTATATATCAAAGCGGCTATCTAACAATAAAAGATTACGATGCAGAGTTTAGATTGTATCATTTAGGATATCCAAATAAAGAGGTAGAGGATGGGGTTGTGGAGTTTTTAAATAAAGACCATAGATAAATGGTTGGTGAAATAATTATATGAAAATTTTAGTTACAGGAACGGCTGGGTTTATTGGTTTTTTTGTTGCAAAACATCTTTTAGAAAGAGGAGATGAGGTTGTTGGGATAGATAATATAAATGAATATTATTCTGTTAAATTAAAATATGCTCGTCTAAAAGAGACAGGTATTGAAGAAAAAGAAATAAAATATGGTAAAGAGATACAAAGTATAAAATACAAAAAGTATCGCTTTATAAAAATGGCACTTGAAGATAGAGATTTATTGCCTAAATTGTTTGAAACAGAAAAATTTGATAAAGTTATTCATTTGGCAGCTCAAGCAGGAGTAAGATATTCCATAGAAAATCCATGGGCGTATATCGATAGCAATATAGTAGGATTTACTAATATTTTAGAATGTTGTAGATTTAATAAGGTTCAGCATTTAGTTTATGCTTCATCAAGTTCTGTTTATGGTGAAAATGAAAAAGTACCTTTTTCGGAAACAGATAAAGTTGATAATCCAATTAGTCTTTATGCTGCAACTAAAAAAAGTAATGAACTAATGGCATCTTGTTATAGTAAGCTATACGATATACCAATTACAGGACTAAGATTTTTTACAGTTTATGGACCTTGGGGAAGACCAGATATGGCACCAATGCTATTTTTAAAAGCTATTATGGAAGGTAAAACTATAGATGTATTTAATAATGGTAATTTAAGTCGTGATTTTACATATATAGATGATATTGTGAAAGGAGTTGTTCGTATAACTGATCATATTTCATTAAAAAATAATAAGGGCTATAGACACGAAGTATATAATATAGGATGTTCAAGTCCTGTGAAGTTAATGGATTTCATAGAAACCTTAGAGAGAGTTTCTTGTAAAAAAGCACAAAAAGTTTTTAAACCTATGCAACAAGGAGATGTGTATAAAACATACGCAGACACAAGTAAATTAGAAACAGAAATAGGTTATAAACCAAAGGTACAACTTTTAGAAGGTATTGAGCATTTAGTTGAATGGTGGAATGGAGAAGGAAAAGCAGTTGTCTAACAATAAAAAGTTGCAATGCGGAGTTTAGATCATATCATTTAGGATATCCTAATAAAGAGGTATAGGATGGGTTGGGGAAAAAGATTAATAAAGCTATCTTAGAAAAAAAAGTAAATAATAAGAAATGACACTTTCAGATGTACAAATTATAGATTTGCCTAAGATATTGGATAGGCGTGGAAACTTATCTATTATTGAAGAGTTTAAGAATATTCCCTTCAAGATAGAACGTACTTATTGGATATATGATGTGCCGGGAGGTGAAGCACGAGGAGGTCATGCCTACAAAGAAAATCAAGAGTTTATTGTAGCTCTTTCGGGAAGTTTTGATGTGATACTTGACGATGGTAATGAAAAGAAAACCTTTTCGCTCAATCGTTCGTATTATGGGTTATATGTACCAAAAGGTTTATGGCGAGAGATGAATAATTTTTCAACCAATTCACTTGCATTAGTATTAGCATCTACACCTTATGATGAGATGGATTATATTAGAGATTATGAATTGTTTAAAAAAGAGCAATTATGAAACAAATTAATGTTTATGACTGTTCTGTTATAGAATTACCACGTATAGAAAATCCATCTGGAAATATTACTCCAATACATGGTTGTGTAAATGTTCCATTTGAAATAAAGAGAGTGTTTTATACTTATGATATTCCGGGAGGTGAAGCAAGAGGTGCACATTCACATAAAGAATGTCATCAATTCTTAATTGCAGCAAGTGGTAGTTATGAAGTACTTTTGGATGATGGTATAAATAAACGAACAGTATTATTAAATAGACCTTTCTTTGGATTGCACATTCCTCCCGGGATATGGGCATCTGAGCAAGGTTTTTCTTCTGGTTCAGTATGCTTAGTACTTGCATCACATCCGTATGAAGCAGAAGATTATATAAGAGAATATAACGAATTTTTGGAATATAAAAAATGATACATCCATTGGCTGATGTTTGTGGAACACATATACCAGAAAGTACAAACGTGTGGCAATTTTGTGTGATATTTCCTAATGCAATTATTGGTAAGAATTGCAATATTTGTGCGAATGTATTGATTGAAAATGATGTGCAAATAGGCGATAATGTTACAATAAAATCAGGTGTTCAATTATGGGATGGTGTTCGCCTCGCAGATAATGTATTTATTGGTCCCAATGTAACATTTACGAATGATGTAGTGCCTCGTTCTAAAGTATATCCCCAATCTTTTGCTAAAACGTTTATTTCAAAAGGAGCTTCAATAGGAGCTAACGTGACGGTTGTTGCGGGACATACAATTGGTGAATATGCTTTTATTGGTGCTGGTAGTGTTGTTACTACTGATATACCTGCAAATACAGTTTGGTATGGTAATCCTGCAAAACATAAAGGTTTTATTACTAACGAGGGAGTTTTGTTGGATATGAATATGAAAGATAAAGAGGGTAGGTGTCATTCAATGTAAATATAATTAACAAACGTTTTTCTTGTATAGCACCAATGTATAAAAAAATAAAAAAGGTTCAATGATAAAGTTTTTAGATCTACAAAAGATTACTCAAAAGTATTCAGAAGAAATACATGAGGCTGTAAGCCGTGCTATTGATTCTGGGTGGTATTTGCAAGGAAAAGAGAATGAGTTGTTTGAAAAAGAATATGCCGAATATATAGGAACAGAATATGCAATAGGGTGTGCCAATGGATTGGATGCATTGATTTGGATATTTAGGGCTTATATAGAGTTGGGAATAATGAAAGCAGGTGATGAAGTTATTGTTCCAGCTAATACATATATTGCATCTATTTTAGCTATAACAGAAAATAATCTTAAACCTGTTTTAGTTGAGCCAAATGTTGAAACTTATCAAATTGATGAGAATTTAATTAAAAAAGCAATAACTCAAAGAACAAAGGCAATACTTATTGTTCATCTCTATGGTCAATGTGCTTATACAGAAAAGATAGGTAACTTGTGCAAAAAATATAATCTAAAATTAGTTGAAGATAATGCACAAGCTCATGGATGTAGGTATAATGGACAAAGGACAGGGTCTTTGGGTGATGCCGCTGGACATAGTTTCTATCCGGGAAAGAATCTTGGGGCATTAGGTGATGGAGGTGCAATAACGACTAATGATAAGGAGTTGTCAGAGACTATGCGTGCCTTAGCTAACTATGGTTCTCAAAAGAAATATGTCTTTAAGTATTGCGGAAGAAATAGTCGTTTGGATGAAGTTCAAGCAGCAGTGCTTCGTGTTAAGTTAAAGCACTTGGATGAAGATAACAACATTCGCAAAGATATTGCTAAATATTATATTGAACATATAAAAAATCCCAACATTGTTTTACCAATAGTGAGATATAGGGATGCTAATGTGTTTCATATATTCCCTATCCGTTCTAAGGATAGAGATGCTTTGCAAAAGTATCTTACAGATAATGGCGTACAAACGCTAATACACTATCCTGTACCTCCACATAAACAAGAGTGTTATAGGCAGTGGAATGAATTATCTTTTCCAATAACGGAAAAGATACATTTAGAAGAGTTAAGTCTTCCTATTTCTCCAGTAATGAAGTGGGATGAAGTGGAAAAGGTTGTGGAATTGTTGAATGGTTGGAGTGAATAAACTTTTTTCGCTTGCAATACGAGCATTAAAAGCTGATATAGTAAAGGTCTTTTCTTTTACTGCTTTATCTACCTTAGTTAAGATGTTAACTGGATTAGTTAGCGTAAAAGTTGTAGCATCTATTATTGGTCCTTCGGGAGTAGCATTAGTTGGGCAGTTGAATAATTTCTCTTCAATGTTGTTATCTCTTTCAAGCGGAGGGATTAATAATGGAATAACCAAATATGTAGCAGAATATAAAGAGGACAAATCAAAAGTGACACAATATCTTTCTACGGCATTACGCATCACAACTATTTGTTCTCTTTTTGTAGGCGTTTTACTTATACTTTTTCATAATATATTAAGTAAAACGATAATGCTTTCCTCAGATTATGGATATGTATTTATTATATTTGGTTTTACTATTTTACTTTATGCCTTAAATGCAATGATGATATCCATTATCAATGGCTTTAAAGAATTTAAAAGATATGTGGCTATTAGCATAACAGGTAGTATTATAGGGTTAGTATTTACAGTATCATTAGTTTATTTCTGGAATTTAAAGGGGGCTTTAATTAGTGCAGTGACATTTCAAAGTATTATGTTTTTTGTAACGCTTTTCATGGTTAGGAAATTCCCTTGGATGAGTATAAACTATTTTAAAGAAAAATTTAATAGTGATGTTGTAAAAAAATATGCTCGTTATTCTTTAATGGCGTTTGTCTCTGCGGCAACTGTCCCTGTTTCACAGATGTTATTACGTGGCTATGTTATATCTGAAATATCGGCAACAGAGGCTGGCTGGTGGGAGGCAATGAATCGTATTTCCGCAGCATATTTAATGATAATTACATCATCATTTAGTGTGTATTATTTACCGAGATTATCAGAAATTACCGATCGTTTAGAGTTAAGACGTGAAATATTCAAAGCATATAAGGTTATAATTCCAATGCTTTTAGTAGGTTTTACCATAGTTTATTTTTTGCGTTTTTTTATTATCCGTCTATTATTTACACCAGAGTTTCTCCCTATGGAGAATCTCTTTATTTGGCAATTGGCAGGAGACTTTTTCAAAATGTGTAGTTGGCTATTAGCTTTTCTTATGGTAGCAAAATCTATGACAAAAGCATTTATTTCCACAGAAATAATTTTTGCTTTTTCATTTGTTGGTTTAGGCTTTTTATTTATGCATTTTAATGGAGTAGTAGGTATAAATCAAGGATATTTGATTAATTATATCTTATATATGATAGTAATGTTTATAATGTTTAGAAAATTGATTTATGGAAAATAACCCATTGGTTTCTGTTTGTGTGATTACTTATAATTCGTCTAAATATGTTTTGGAAACATTAGAGAGTATAAAGACACAGACATATCAGAATATAGAATTGATTGTTAGCGATGATTGTTCAACGGATGATACGGTTGAAGTATGTGAAAATTATGATATATTTTAATGCGCAAGGTGTTTAAAAAAATATTTTTTATATATGAAAAATAATAATAAATTAAATATTTTAATAATAGGAGAATATAGTGGCTTTGCTCAAAATTTGAAAATTGGATTACAAAAATTAGGTTGTAAGGTTGTGCATTTTCATTATGGAGATGGTTGGAAAAAAATAAAAACAATTGATGATAGTGATGAAATAATTTTTCCTATATCAAATATATATTTATCAGGACATAAAATTAGAGGTAGCCATTATATAAAAGGATTCTATTATTCATTTTTGTTTAGAAGGCAAATTAAGAAATATATATCATTTTTTGATGTTGTTTTAGTTGTTAATAGTGAATTCATAAGATCTAATTGTTCCTTTTGGTTGCCTTATTTTTCTTTTAAAAATATTAAATCAGTGCTGAAACATCGTGGTAAAATATATTTATCTGCATGTGGCGGAGAGTTACCCGTATATTTATATATAAATAGATTTTCTAAATATGATCAACTTACATTACAAAACAGTTTTTATTTTAGAAAACAAAGAATTGCGATCTTTAATAAATTGCTTGAAAATATTATAGGAATTATTCCTGTAATGTATGAATATGCAGAAGCATTTCGTTATTATTGTGCTAATAATAAAAATTTATTACTTTCAACAATTCCTCTTCCAATGGCTTCAAAATATGATGTTAAATCTAATATTGTAGGTGATAAAATAAAAATTCTTTATGGAATAAATAGAGAAAATAAAGGAAATGCTATTATATTAGCAGCATTAGAAAAAATAGAGAGTTGTTATAGTGATATTGTTGATATTACTATAGTGAAGCGTCTTTCTTATGCAAAATATGTTACTTTAATTGATGAAGCTAATATTTTGGTAGATCAATGTCGTTCTTATTCTTATGGGATGAATGCTTTGTTAGGATTAGCCGCTGGTAAAGTTGTATTGAGCGGCAATGAACCTGAATGTGAAAAAGAATTTGGACAAAATATTCCGATAATCAATATTATACCAGATGTAGATCAAATTTTTTCTCAATTAGAAAAATTACTACTTCAACCAGATTTGATTGCAAAAATATCTGCTGAAGGAAGAGTATTTGTTAATTCATTTCATGATTCTGTTATTGTTGCAAAACAATACGTTAAATGTTTTATGGAATAAGCAAATGTTTTGAATTATAAAAAATAATTAGATTCGAGAGATTGCATAAAAAATGAGATTTTGATAAAATTATTAATGAATAAATATTATTTACTGATTAAAATAACGTATGCAACATTTAAGAGTGTATTTAAAAAATCCTCGTAAAATAGCAATATTTTTATTAAGAAAAAGCTATTTCTTGTTTTCAGATAGTGTGTATTTGCGAATAATGTACTATTTGAAAATGAAAAGATTATTACATCTCAATAATCCTAAAACGTTTAATGAGAAAATACAATGGCTAAAAATATATGATCGTAATCCTGAATACACAATTAAGGTAGACAAAGTGTTAGTCAAAAAATATGTTGCTAATTTATTAGGAAATGATATAATTATTCCGACATTAGGTGTATGGGATAGTTTTGATGATATTGATTTTGATAAATTACCTAATCAATTTGTACTCAAAACAAATCATTCAGGAGGAAGTCTTGGTGTTGTGATATGTAAAGATAAAAAATCTTTTGATACAAAGCGGGCACGAAGACTATTAAATAAATCATTGAAATCTGATCTATATTCCATTACAAAAGAATGGCCATACAAACATGTTAATCGGAAGATATTTGCAGAACAATATATGGAAGATCAAACAGGAGAGCTTAAGGATTACAAATTATTCTGTTTTAATGGAAAAGTAAAATGTTCTTTTGTAGTATCAGATAGAATGTCAGAAAGTGAAGTTAAACTTGATTTTTATGATCGTAATTGGATAAAACTTCCTTTTGAACGTCATTATTCCTCAACTGATATAAATATTCCATGTCCATATTCTTATAAAAAAATGATAGAATATGCAGAGATTCTTTCAAAAGGAATTAAGTTGGTTAGAATAGATTTTTATGAAATTGATAAACAACTTTTCTTTGGAGAAATAACATTCTATCCAGGTAGTGGATTTGAAGAATTTACGCCAGAGGAATGGGATTATAAATTGGGAGCATGGATCAATCTATAATACAGAATGAAGATGTATGTAAAAATATATAACAAAAAAATCAAATATCATAAAAAGGTTAACTTTTTTTACTAATTAACAAATGAGAATACAAATTAATATATGGAATAGAATATATATGGTATTTAGTATTTTATTCATAATTTTTTCAACAATAAATAGATGGTTGTTGCCTTTAGGTTTTGATTATATTATATATTCTGTATTTATTGGCTTTTTTATCTTATATGTACTTAATAAAGGTGGCTTTTGTATAAATAAAGGGTTTTCTCGTTTGTTTATTATATTCTTATTGATAATTGCAATTAATGGAATTATATCTCAGTATGTGCATTCTTTTTTACTTTTTGTAATAGGAACAATTTTAACATTATTACCATTTATTCATTTTGCTGTTAGCTATAATTTTAACTTTAGCTCGGATGAAATAGATTATTTTATTGATTTAATTATAAAAACGATAATTGTTATTGCTTTGTCATTTTATATTGAAGTTGTTATACATACAGTAATTGTTGATTCTATTTTTATAAATAGTTCAATATTTATGTATGGTTTTTTTGCTTCACTATGTAATCAAGCAATAATATTATCTTTAGCTCAATATCATAAACTAAGAAAAAATAAATATATAAGATATATTATATTCCTTAGTATAACTGTTGTAATAACACTGCAACTAAAAGCAATTATTGCGTTATTGATTGTTTTTGCTGGATATTTTTTCTATATGCATAAACACAAAATAAAAGTATTTTTAATAGTTAGTGTGAGTATGTTTATAGTAGTAGCTGTATTGTTATCAATACCAAGTCTTAATGATAAAATAAAAAAATATGCAATAATGTATAATTTTACAGTTGATAATGATATCCCACGGATTCTATTATATAAAACATCATTTTCAATATTGTATGATTTTTTCCCATTTGGTACAGGACAAGGAACTTTTGGAAGTGTTCCTGTAAATATAGAATATAGTAAAGTATATTCAGATTATGGTATAGATAATACTTTTGGATTGCGAAAAGATGATATAGTTGAGTTTAAAATGGATACTCATTGGTCATCCATTATAGGAGAAAATGGAATTATCGGACTAATTCTTTATGTGTTATTAATGACTTATGCAATAAGAAAATACAAATCTTGCGTGCCATCTGAAATGATAAGTAAATCTAATATGTATATTTTAACTTTTTCGACAGGATGTATGATACTTGAATCTATTGCTTTGCCACTACCTAATAGACTGTCTTTTATTGTTATATATTCAGGATTATCAGCTATTATTCTTAAACATGAAAAAATGAATTGTCACAATTATAAAACGTTAAATAAATGAAAATATTACATATCACCACTAATTATCCTACAAAGGAATTTCCCATATTCGGCATATTTGTAAAAGAACAAGTAGAATCTTTACAAGCTTTAGGAATAGATTGTGAAGTTTTTAATTGTGATGGACAAAATAAGGGATTTAAAAAATACCTGACATACATACCTAAATTATGGTGGAGGATATTAACGCATAAATATGATATATTGCATTGTCATCATGCGTTAAGTGCAATAATTCTATCTATGACTGGTTGGCCTATGTTCAAAAAATGTGTATTATCTTATCAAAACGATCCTGACAGAGAATGGGGAAAGCTATTTTTTCATCTATTTTATCCTTTTTTTAATGCTTTTATTGTAAAGAACAACTCTATATATTTACATTATTCAAAAGTAAGATATTTGCCAAACGGTTGTAATGATATTTTTTTTCATCCAATGGATAAAGTATTATGTAGACAAAAATTAGGGCTACAAATAGATAGTATATGCATATTGTATATGGATTCTAATAAAGGAATACGTACTCAGAAAAGAAAAGATAGGTATGATGATGTATTAAATTTGTTAAGAACAAAATATGGATATAATAATATCATTTCTATTGAACTTACAAATACACCACGAAATGTCATGCCTATTTATATAAATGCATGCGATTTACACTTATTGAGTAGTGATTTTGAAGGATCTCCCAATAGCGTAAAGGAATGTTTGTGTTGCAATACACCTATTGTGTCAACAGACGTGGGAAATGTAAATGAAATGATAGGTGATATAAATGGATGTTATGTAGCAGCTTCTTTCACTGTTGAAGAATTAGCTGAATGTGCAGATAAAGCATTAAAAAATGTAGATTCTTTTAAAGGGCGTGAAGATTTTCTTTTAAAAGGTTATGGGATGGAAACAGTAGCTAAAAAACTAATTTCTTTATATGAAAAGATGGTTTAATAATTAAAATTATGATTAATTAAGCTATTTATAGTTGTCAAATATGTAATAATATATATTATGTATGTTGTGATAAAATTTTTTTGAATAATTAAATATGGATTGGCAAATCCGCAAGATTTATAGAAAATAAAATAAATATAATTATAACATAAAAAAATAAAAAAATGGATGGATCTATTATTGTGACGTATAGATGTCCTATGCAATGCAAAATGTGTAACATTTGGAATAATCCAACAAAAGTATCGGAAGAATTTGAACCAGAATTATTGTTGAAACTTCCTAAGATGAGAAGTGTCAATATAACAGGTGGTGAGCCGTTCGTGCGAGATGATATAGAAGAAATAGTAAAAATATTAAGGAAAAAAACAAAACGTATTGTTTTTTCTACAAGTGGATACTTTTCAGAACGCATTATTAATATAGCGAGAAAATATCCAGATGTAGGATATAGAATTAGTATAGAAGGTCTTTCTACTAAAAATGATGAGCTTCGTGGTAGACAAGGTGGATTTGATAAGGGATTACATACTTTATTAGAGCTTCGTCGTATGGGTATTAAGGATATTGGTTTTGGAATAACAGTCTCCAATAATAATTCTAAAGATATGCTTGATCTTTATGAATTGAATAATAATTTGAAAATGGAATTTGCCACAGCCTCTTTTCACAATTCTTTTTATTTTCACAAATATGATAACATAATAACTAATATTGATGAAGTATGTGAAAATTTTGATGAACTTATACAGCGTCTAATGAAAGAAAATAATCCTAAATCATGGTTTAGGGCATTTTTTAATCTTGGACTTATAAATTATATACATGGAGGGCGTCGTATATTACCCTGTGAAGCCGGAACAGAGAATTTCTTTGTAGATCCTTATGGAAATATTCTTCCTTGTAATGGAATGGAAGAAAGTTGTTGGTTTGATGTAATGGGCAATTTAAACGAAGTGAATTCATTTGAAGATGTTTGGTATAGTAAAAAAGCAGCACAAATACGTGATAAAGTTGCGAATTGTCCCAAAAATTGCTGGATGATAGGCTCTGTTGCACCTGTTATGAAAAAGCATATTAAATATGTCGTTCCTTGGGTTATAAAAAATAAAATTAATGTAATGTGCGGAAAAAGAGTTGATACATCGTGTATTCCTTTTTACGATATAGATAATAGTACAAAAAGATAAAATAAAATAAAAATATCTATGAAAATTGCATTTATTGGGGGGCGTGATATACATCAAATAGGTGGTATTGAAAATTATATGTTCAATTTATGTGGCAAATTAGTTGAAATGGGACATGAGCCTATTGTTTATTGTGAAAGTAATATTAACAAAAAAGAGATGTTAAACGGTATTAGTGTCATTTATTGGAAATCTCCTAAAAGTTATTATTTATGTAAAACATACTTATCAATAAAATCAACATTAAATGCTTTGTTTTTTCAAAAAAAAGTTCAATATTTTCATTATAATGCAGTAGGTCCAGGATGGGCATGTTGGATTCCACAATTGTTTGGTAGAAAGGTATTGCTGATGGGGCATGGATTAGAATGGAAACGACCAAGGTATACATATATTCAGAAAATTATGATTAAATTTTTATATTATATATCAATACATATAATCAAGAATTTTGTTATGGTAAGTCAAGAACAGACAGACTATTTTTTATCTGTGTATAAAAAAAAATGCATTACTATACCAACAGCTGTAAATTTACCTAAGATAAAAAATATAAGAACCCCTATAATAGATAAATATGGACTTGAAAACAATTCTTTTTTTTTATATTTAGGACGTTTAATTCAAGATAAAAATCCAGATTATTTAATAAAGGCTTTTATAAAAGCTAAATTGAATAATAAAAAATTAGTAATTGCTGGCTCTAATGATTTAATGCCTAAATATGTTGAATATTTACATAAATTGGCTGAAGGTTATCCTGATATCATATTTACAGGTAATGTTTATGGTGAAGATAAAGAAGCATTATTAAGCAATTGTTTAGGTTTTTGCATTGTATCAACTTTGGAAGGGCTTTCTATTTCTTTGTTGGAAGCTATGAGTTATGGAAAACCTATTATAGCTTCAGATATAGAAGCCAACAAAGAAGGATTAAAAGAAAATGGAATATATGTCAAATGTGAAGATGTTGATGATTTGTGTGACAAACTTCAATATTTTTGCAATAATGTAGAATCTCTGTCTATTTCTTCAGCAAAAAATATAGAGCGTATAAAACAATATTTTACTTGGGATATTGTTGCAAAAAAATATATTGATTATTTGTATTCTATTCGTAAATGATAGTAATAAAATGTGAGATTTTTTAGTGCTTTGCTGTAATTTTAATATGTAAATGTTTGAATAAAAAACAGAATTATCCTTGAAACAAAATGCAACAGAAATGAAACGCATAGCAACAGAAAAATATACTTGGAAAAAGATAGTGGAGCAATACTATTTTCTTATAAAGAATGGTATTTTATAATATAATATAACATAACATAACATAAATTTAATTATGAACCAAGAATTAAGATTAGAAAAATTTGATTATAATTTAAATTTATCAGAACAGCGTGCATTATTTAAGGATTGTTTTCCTGAAACTGATGGAGAAGCAATACAAGGGATAGAGCATTACAAATGGAAGTTTCATAGCTTTCCTTCTATGAATAAATCGTGGGAATATGCAGCATATATTGATGATGAAATAGTGGGGTATTATGCAGCCTTACCTTATATTTATAGGATAGGTAGTGAAAAAGTAAATATAGGTATGGTTTGTGATGTTATGACAAGTTCAAAATATAGAGGTAAAGGCATATTTACTAAAATAGGAACTTTTTCTACAAATGAGCTATCCAACAATGTGCCATTTACAATGGGATATGTAATTCGTAAAGAAGTAATGCCAGGGCATCTAAAAGTTGGATGGAAAGTAGCATTTAAATTGCCATTGTATATGAAATTTATTAGATTAAATTCATTGCTAAATTCAAAACATCTATCATTTTTATCTCCATTAGCAAATATTTTTATATCACTATATAATTTTATATTAAAAGGTAAATTGTATAAAGAATATTCTTATAACATAAAAGATTATATAGATAATATAGAGGGGTACGAAGAATTTACTAAGAAATGGAGAGAAACAGTTCCAAATGCTCTAATAAAAGATTTGTCATTTGCTCGATGGAGATATTCTGCACCCCAAAGAAACTATAAATTTATAGAAGTAAGAGATAGTAAAAAAGAATTAGTAGCTTTTGTTGCTTATCGTAAAATAATAAAAGAAAGTGTTCCTTCTTATGGAATATTGGACTATCAAATATTGCCAGAAAATGAAAAATGCCATGCTATTATTAATAGAGTATTGGAACTTCAAGCAAAAAAAGAAGGAGTAGAAGCTATTATGACAATGATGAGTTGTCATTCAGCAAAAAAATATAAATTGAAAAGATATGGCTTTTTGAAAAGTCCATTCATATTTAATTTGATAATAAAAAACTTGTCAAATCAATTTTCTGATGATATTTTATTTAAAGAAAGTAATTGGCATGTAATGTGGGTAGATTCAGACGATTTATAATTTTCTTGATATGCATATCCTAACTTTTGATATTGAAGAGTGGTTTCATTTGTTGGACTTTGACCAGACGAGTAGTGAAAAGTCTTGGAGTGGTTTTCCTGTGAGGATATATGAGAATGTAGATAGGATTCTTAATATATTAGAGGAAACTAATTGTAAAGCTACATTCTTTATCATTGGATGGATTGCTCAGAAATATCCTGACATAGTAAAACGAATTTCTGAAAAATATGAGATAGGCTCTCATACCTATTCGCATCAATTGGTTTGGCAACAAAAGCCCTCTGTCTTTAAAGAAGATGTTCAAAAAAGTATAACTCTACTTGAAGATATAACCGGTAAGAAAGTTACTGCCTTTCGTGCTCCCGGCTTTTCTGTAAGAAAAAGCGAAGGGTGGGCTTTTGAAATACTTTCTTCTCTTGGAATAACTACCGACTGCTCCGTCTTTCCCGCTCATCACGCCCACGGCGGTATGCCAGAATACCCTTCTCAACTACCCTCCATAATTACACTTAATGGAACAACAATAAAGGAATTTCCTATTCCAACAAAGACAATATTCGGAAAACATATTGTCTTTTCTGGTGGAGGATATTTCCGTTTATTTCCTTATTCATTAATTAAGAAATGGTCCTTAGAGCATAGAGACTATATGATGGCATATATTCATCCAAGAGATTTAGATGCCGGGCAGCCTATGCTTAAAAATCTTCCTCTTACAAGGAAGTTTAAATCATATTATGGACTTTCCTCCGCAGAAGAAAAGCTAAGGAAATACCTTACAGACTTTCCTTTTACCGATGTCCGTTCAGCCGAAAAGGAAATTCTTTGGCATAATATGCCAACAATCACCTTATAGTTTCTTCCCTTTTATTCAATAATAATTTCATCAATAAATAGCCAAGCATCTTCTTTTGGTGAAAGATGCCATAGAGGGTTTTGTCCTATTGATATTGCTTCAACCTTTATATATCTTGCATCTATTGGTAGTGTAGTGAAGAATGTTTGAGTTTTAATCTCTTCATCTTTTTCATATATCTTATTTTCTACCCTTTCTAATAGGGTGAATGTTTTCCCATCTTGTGAAGTATAGTAATTAATTTCCTTAGGAAAGAATATCCACGAGCGACTATCTTGAATGAAGTTAGCTCCAATGCGATTTATTTTCTCATCTTGAAGATCTACAATTGCAACAAAGTTAATCTTACAAAAGCCCATCCAAGCTCCAAGCTGCCATTTCTTTGTTCCAAGAATCTTATCAATTAATCCATCTTTTCCACTTCCTGGATATATTGGATTAATCTTTGAAAGAAGATCTATCTTTATCTTATCGGAAATCTTATTAAATGTAAGGCTGACCTTCTTACTCTCCACATTATCTTCACTTGTACTTGTTGCCTCTATTGTTACACTTTCATTAATTGTAATATCCCTATGCTTATAATCATTATCTCCAAAATGTACTAAGTTCCTATCCTTATATATAAGCTGTGGCATAACTATGTTTCCATTTATGGAATTGATATAGACCTGCTTTTCTTTTGTAAATGTGGTGTTGTCTTCATATTCAAAATAAGGAACAATAGTAATAGGGTAGTCTTTTATCTCGCTCTTTGGACGATATTTCTCCTTTTTTCCAAGTTTTTTGTTTGGTGTATTACTCATCTTAAAGGATATTTCTCCTCCTTGCATTATATCAAAATGATTTATGTAAAGTTTCTTATAGTTCTTTCCATTTAGTTTAATCTTATCTATGTATGGAGACTTATCATCTTGAGGAGAGTTTATTGTGAAGTCTTTTCCATTTTCAAGATGAATCACTGCCTTATCAAAAAGTGGAGAGCCTATAATATATTCATTAGATCCCGGACACACAGGATAGAATCCCAAAGCACTAAAAACATACCAAGCACTCATCTGTCCGCAATCTTCATTACCGCATAATCCATCGGGTTTATCAGAATACAATGTATTAAGAATCTTTCTTACTAACTCTTGTGTTTTATAACTTTCTCCTGCATAAGTGTAGAGATATGCAATATGATGAGAAGGTTCATTGCCATGAGAGTATTGTCCAATAAGACCTGTAACATCTGCTTGCTTTCTTCCTGTTGTTGGTTCTTTGGAAGAAAAACAAGAGTCTAAATACTTACAGAATATTTCATCACCTCCCATAAGATTAATCAATCCATTAACATCTTGTGGAACATAGAACCCATATTGCCATCCATTTCCTTCTGTGTAGTTTTGATCTATTTGTTTTGGATCAAAATCATCAAGAAACTTCCCATTAATCTTTGGTTGGATGAATTTATTCTTAGGGTTGTATAAGTTTTTATAGTATTGTGCCTTTTCAATAAATTCCTTATAGAACATCATTACCTTCTTCTCTTTTATCATTTGTGCAATACACCACATATTATAGGCATATTCCAAAGTCTTGGAAACACTTTCCACTTCTTTTTCAGAGGAGATATAGCCGTAGGTATCAAAATAATCTAATCCAAATAGTGGGGTGTTGGGGTTCCCTTTTTCTTTTGTAATCTTTAATAGTCTTTGACTTGAACCATTACTTAAAAGAGCTTCAAGTGTTGTTTTTTCATCACCTCTTATTCCTTTCATATAAGCATCCACAATCATTGATATGCCATGAAGACCAATCATACAATAGGTTTCATGTGATGCAAGTTCCCATATAGGAAGTCTTCCACTTTGATTGTACATATCCAAAGCTGTCTCAACAAAATCCTTTGTTTTTTTTTGGTCAATTATAGTAAGAAGAGGATGAAGTGCTCTATATGTATCCCATAAAGAAAAGACAGAATATCTTTCGTAGTTCTCTGCCTTATGTATCTTTTTATCCATTCCCAAATAATTACCATCAACATCGCTATATAGATTAGGTGCAATCATACAATGATATAATGCAGTGTAGAATGTCTTTTGTTGAGATAGTGTTCCTCCATAAATGTCAATCTTTCCCAAAGCCTCTTCCCATAATCTATTAGCTTCATTTTTTGCCTCAGAGAAGTTCTTACTCTTTTCTGCATTAAGGTTCTTTAAAGCACCTTCTTCACTTACAGAAGATAGACATACTATGCTTTCAATTTTTGTTTCTTCTTCATCATTTTTATCAAAGTAAAGGAGTATTCTTTTAGAAGCACTATCATATTTTATCTCTTTAATATCTTTTGAAAACCTTGCAGCAAAGAAAAGTCTTTGGTCGGGATTCCATGCCTTACTTTCTCTAAAACCTGTAATTGTCCTATCGTCTATCTTATTCCAATAAGAGCTTATTAACTCATCTCTATATTCTAAATCAATTAGAATTTTTGGAGCAGTGTTTCTATCATAGAAAGTGTAGCGATGATAGCCTCCACGCTCTGTTGCTGAAAGTTCAACAAATATATTGGAGTTTTTTAGTCTAACGCTATAATATCCTGCTGTTGCTTTTTCATCTTTGTGATTAAATGTTTCGTTATATGTCTTTGCGTTTTCATCTTTATATGTAGGCATAAAGAGTATATCTGCATAATCAGAGCAACCTGTTCCTGAAAGATGAGTGTGAGAGAATCCATATAATATTGTATCGGAATAATGATAGCCACTACAACCATCCCATCCTTCTTTTCTTGTGTCAGGACTTAGTTGCACCATTCCAAAGGGAGCAACAGCTCCGGGATAGGTGTGACCATGAAAATCCGTACCAATTAAAGTATTTACTAATGGAACTTTTTCTTTAAAATGAAGTTCGTTTTGAGAGAATAACCCCAAAGAGGCTATAAAAAAAGCCAAAAAAACAATAATATTTCTTTTCATTACCCTTATTTTTTATAATGCAAATATAGAAAATTATACAATTTCTCTTTAAATTCTTTCAAATATCCTCCAAATTGAGAGGGATTTTCCAGAAAATTACTCTTGAAAACACCATAAAAAACATTAATTTTAGCCTAAAAAAATAAAAAACACAGCATTTTTTCCTTTTTTTTAGGCATTTTCTAATGCCATTTCCTTGCCGTATTTCCGCACAAGGGTAGGGCAAGAGGAAAAGAACGCATAGAATTGGCATCATAACTTGCTGATAATGCTTAGAAGCTCTTTGTCAATGAGAGGATTATACCCTTCAAAAATTGAAAAATTTTTGATCGTGTTTTGAATAAAAGAATAGAGTTAAAAGGATTAAGAAATTTCAAATTTGTTTTATTCTCTAAAAAATGCTTAAAAAATATCTTGAATAAAATGTTAAAATTTGGATTTTAACATTTTTGTAATAATTATTTTTATACTTTTGCAATAATAAATAATTAAATCTAATATATTAATATAAATCAATTAGTAATATTATGAAAAAAATATTCTTTTTACTTGCAATAATAATATTTTCTTTTCAAAGTTTTGCACAAACGCAATTAAACGAAGGATTTGAAGGAACAACATTTCCTCCCGATTATTGGACTACTGTAAATGTAAGCGGCAATTTTTCTTGGGGAAGAACTTCTATATATACATTAATTTCTTCAATAGGTACAGCCTCTGCTTATATATATACAGATGATTCACCTACTGATTCACCAGTTTCTGAAAATTGGTTGATAACACCTAAACTTTCTATTGAAAATATAAATGATTCAATTAGTTTTTATTTAAAAACCATAAATTCTTATTGTAATAATAAAACACTAAATATAAAAATTTCTACAACAAATAAAGATTTAACTTCATTTAACGACACTGCTATCCTAATTCTTAACGATAATAATATTACTGAATTTTGGGTAAGGCATGCAATAGACCTTTCTTCTTATGTTGGACAAGAAGTGTATATTGCTTTTCAGATTATAGGAAATAATGATTTAACATTAATGTTGGATTGTATTCAAGGTCCAAATATTGTTTTGCCTTCTTGTCCTAATTCAATAGATTTAACTTCAAATAACCCTACAACAACTTCTATTGATTTATCATGGATTGATCCTTTACAAAATGCTTCTTCATGGAATATACAATATATGTTAGCCAATCAAACAGATTGGACAAATGCAACAACTATAGTTGCAACAACAAATCCATATACTTTATCTAATCTCTTAAATTCTTCTAAATATAAAGTAAGAGTACAAGCAAACTGTGGTGAGGAACAAAGCAATTGGTCAACAAATCCAGTAAATTTCTCAACAGTTTGTACTTCTATTGAATCGTTGCCTTATACTATGAATTTTAATAATGAAACTACGGATGATAATTATAATTTTTTTTGTTGGACTATTCCCTCTAATAGTTCTTCTGTTTTTGTAAATTTTTATAATCAACTTCAAATTAATCTTGTTCCAAGTAATAGTTGTGATGCAACAATAATGACTCCATCTTTTGCAGAAGATATAAATTTATTAAGAATAAAATTTTGGGCTTATTATAATAATGAAGCAATTAGTAAGGTAGCAATTGGAATCATGTCTGATTTAGAAAATTTATCCACAATAGAAATGGTTGATACTATATTATTATCTAATATTTATACAGAGTATGAAGTAGCTTTTAATGAAACTGAATTAACAGGACCAAATAAATACATAGTTATTAAACCATTTGTATATGGTTTTTATGATTATAGTTACGTCTTTATTGATAGCGTGACAGTTGATCTTATTCCTGATTGTGCAAAACCGACAGATATTAAAATATGTAATCTTACTGATAGTTCTTTTGATTTTTCTTTTAAAAGTAATGCTTCTTTGTGGAATGTTCAATACATGTTAGCATCAGAAACAAATTGGTTAAATTCAACAACAGTTATTGCAACAACTAATCCATATACTATAACAGGACTTACAGAAAATACTTCATATAAGGTAAGAATACAAGCAAATTGTGATAATCAACAAAGCGATTGGTCCAATCCAGTAAACGTTACAACAACATGTATTCCTTTAACTATTCCAACAACAATTGAAACATTTGATACTGTACCTTATTATACGTGTTGGAAACAAGCAAATGGATTTTTGCCTCAAGATGGTACAGCAATACTTACATTAGGAAATTATAATTATTGGGGTTCTTCTTCTATAGAAATGTATTCAGGAGGAGGAAATAATTTTCATAAAAATGTATATGGTACTTATAATATATGGTTAATTTCTCCAAGTATAGATTTAGGAGAAGACGGCTATATGTCACAAATTGAAATGGATGTTTTGCTTACAAATTGGGATAATAATTCTATTATATTGACTGGTTCTGAGGATGTTTTTGGTATAGTAATTTCTACAGATAATGGTATAACATGGTATGCACACAATGCAATCCTTTGGACAAATAAACCTGATGCAACAAGAGTATATAATAATCTATATCCAATGCAGCATCTTACTATCCCTTTAAAAGATGCAAACAATCAACCTTATCAAGGTGTTGTTAGAATAGGTATTTATGCAGGTTCAAAAATATTTTATGAAGACTCTGATATACGTGTGGATAATTTTATTGTTAAAAATATTTCTCCTTGTTCTATTGCAACAGATTTTATAATAAATAATGCTGCAGCTACCTCTGCGGATTTATCATGGACTGATCTTTTGGAAAATACTTCCTCTTGGAATATTCAATATATGTTAGAAAATGATACAAATTGGGCAGATGCAATGACAATAGTTACAACAACTAATTATTGTTCTTTATTTAATCTTTTACCTTCTTCTAAATATAAAGTTAGAATACAAGCAAATTGTGGTAGCCAACAAAGTCAGTGGTCAAATACATTTGCTTTTTCAACAACTTGTATGGTGATAAATATTCCTTGGGAACAAAATTTTGATGTTTCAACTTCTCTACCTGTTTGTCATTATATTATTAGAGGTGCTAATCTTATTTTTAATAATTTAAGTAATAGTAGTCCCAATTCATTAATATTTACGTATGGAACATGGTTAGTTACACCTGCTTTTGCAGAAGAAATATCTTTATTAAGAGTTAAATTTTGGGCAATTGGAAACGATATGGATTTTTCGGGACTTTTGGAGGTTGGAATAATGTCTAATCCAACTGATACAACTACTTTTGAAAGTGTTTATTTAATTCAACCTAATTTTAATTGGACAGAATATGAAGTAACGTTTGATCAAGCTACATTAATGGGGGAAAATAGATATATTGCATTCAAACAACATGTTGTTGCAGATGATGGGTGTTGGTTTATTGATGATATAGAAGTTTCTTATTTGGAAACAATTTGTATTCCTCCAACACAACTTCAAATTATTTCAACCAGCAATTCAGCAACTTTATCTTGGAGTGCAGGGGAAAATGAAACTTCTTGGTGTGTTAAATTAAATGATTTAGATTCCGTCATTGTGTCTTCAACGGCATATCAATTTACGGAACTAATTCCTAATACAACTTATACAGCTTATGTAAGGGCAAATTGTGAAAATAATTTCTCTATTTGGAAAGAAATTCAATTTACAACAAATGAAGAACCTCCAGAAGTTACAGCTAATGCAAATGTTCTACAAAATAGTGTTGAACTCTTAGGAGAGGTTATTTCCTTTGGTGGAGCAGATCCAAATAACGTTGAAGTAGGATTTATATATACTAATGATAGTTTATTATCAAGTAACTTTGAACAAGTAAGTGTAGAATTAAATGGCAATAATTTTTCAACTATATTAACCGACTTACTTCCTGCAACAAAATATTACTATCTTGCATTTCTATCAAGTGATATAGAAAATGTTAATTCTGAAATAGGAAACTTTACAACAAATAACAATTTTTTAAATAATCTTGAAAAAGATAATATAAATATTACTCTATATCCTAATCCTGCGGAAAAAGAAACTAAATTAATTATAAGTGGAATTAATGGAAAACTTACACTTTCCTTAACTGATGCTTATGGACGTGAGATTAATAATAGAACAATATTTATTAATGATAGGATAGAGGAAAGAATTGATATTTCTGCCTTAACAAAAGGAGTTTATTATTTACTTATAAAAGGAGATAATATAAATCGTACTCAAAAAATAATTGTAAAATAAAAATATTAATACTCCTCTTATTGTTATCCATACTTTTTTATTCTTTTTCATAAAACAAGATTTTAGTTTATGATTTAAAAAAATCTATTTTGTTTGAGGAACTTCTATAACATTGCCGTGGTCTTCTACTATTGCTTTATACCATTTTGCTCTGTATAAAGGTTGAGATGGTGCAACATTTTGTCCCTCGCGATAAGGGCTTTCTAAGAATTTGCCATCCTTTTCCTTCTTTACGTTGCCATCCATATATTTTACAAGCAAGTATTGGCTTAATTTCTTCCACTCATTAAAGGTTTGGGTTGCCTTAT
>JAISIG010000048.1 GCA_031262135.1 Endomicrobium sp. | reverse complement strand
ATTCTAATCTTTGTAATTTTATTCCAAATACACCATTTAATTGTTTCAATAACTGCTTGCAATTCACCAACAAACTGTCTATGTACTAAAATTTCGTCTTTTAAAATTGATCCATAAATGGTTTTTTTGATTCTATCTCCAAGATATATCATAGCTCCATATCCAACTATACCATTAAAAAAAGACCCATCTACAAAGGATTCGTAAATACCAAATGTATTAGGATAAACGTATGCCTTAGTTATACTATCCCAAGCTTTATCAATATGATAATTTATATTTTCTGTATTTTTTTTTAAATTTTTGACTAACGTATAAGTATTTGTTGTAGGCTTATAATATATAAATAAATTACCGCAATGTGAATTTATATTTAATTTAATCATATATTTTTTTATCATTGTATTATCAAAGAACATACTAATATAATATCTTTCTAGATACTTCTTTAATAACAATGATACATGTAATAATTTTTTTTCTACATAGATAGCGTCATAATGCATAGATATATATTATATAACAATATTTATAAAAGTTTGTTTGGTATATTTTTTTTAGTATAAGATCCAAGATCTTTTAATTTTTGTACTCTACTAATAATACTATCCCCTGCTTTCTCTGAGGAAGATAATCTTTTTATACTATCTTTTAATTTGTTCTGTGCATCTAACATTTTATTATCAACTTCCAATAAAATTTCTGTAAAAGTGACAAACTTATCATATAACATCCCACTTTGTTTTACTATTTCTGCAACATTTTTGTTTTGTAATTCTTTACGTCTTAGATATTCAATAGTTTTCATTGTAATTAAGAGTGTAGATGGTGTAACAATAATAATATTTTTTTTATAAGCATAAGAAATAATATCAGTTTTATTATCTAAAATTATTGATACAGCTTGATCAATAGGAATAAACATTAAAACATATTCTGCTTGGTTCAATTCTAAAATATTAACATAATCTTTTGTTACTAATTCATCAATATGTTTTTTAATACTTAAATAATGTTCTTTTAAATAAAAAATTTTCTCCTTTTCATTATTAGATGCGTAATATTTAGAGTATGCATTAAGCGAAGTCTTTGAATCAATAATAATATGCTTTTTATTAGGTAAGTTAATTACATAATCAGGAATTTTTTTTTCATTTAAGTCATCTTTAAATTGTTTTTGTGCTATATAATCAATTCCTTCTACTAGTCCTATACTCTCAAAAATACGTTTGAGACTAAGTTCTCCCCACGTTCCTTGTAATTTGTTATCACCTTTTAAAGAGTTAGCAAGATTATTAGCATCATCACTTAGTTGTAGATTTAATTTATGTAAATTGTTTATTTCTACTTGTAAATTAGATATTTTTTCTACTTCATGTATTTGATACTTATCAATAGCACTCTTAAATTCATCTAATTTAATTATAATTGGAGTTAATATATTACTTAAGGAATTTTGATTAACATTTAAAATTTTCTCGCTCTTAGCTTCTAATATAGAAGAAGCAAAATTTTCAAAAGAACACTTCATACTTTCAAATTGTTTTATATTGTTGTTTATTAATTCTTCTGTAGTATTTTTTTTAATAGTATTTTGCTTAATAACAGCTTTATATAATGATATCCATAGAATTATTAATATTAAGGATGTAATCAATATAATACTTACAACTAATAGTATAAATGTTATATGCATAAATTTAACACTCCAAGGAATTTTGTATTATTACAAATCTAATCATTGGATTTAACAAATCGCCCTGTAATTACAATACTTACAATAAAATGTATTAGTAGTTTTTGTAAAATTATCTTTGGATTTTGGGATATTATTATCTATATCAGTTAAGTACTGATACATATGATTAGTTTCGTATTTAATAAGATTCATAAAATCATGTACAAATTCATCACATATTAAAATTGTATATTCATTGTAACATGGAAACAAATAAACAATTTTAGGGACAATATCTTCCACTAATGTATTCATATATTTATGTGCCCACAATGAATACATGATTAATTGTCTTTTATGCTTCTGCTTGTGTTGCTTTCCTGTTTTCCAATCTATAATATATATTTTATTATTTAAAGGAAATAGAAAATCTACTTTGCAAAAAACTTTATAATTATTTATTATGGCCTCTCCATATCCATCAGGATCTATAATCCATCTAGAATTTTGAGCTATGATATTTGGATTACTTATAATCCATTTGAATCTATTGCTATTGATCAAATTATATAAACAATGTTTAACTTTTATATAGATATCCATTAAATTAATTCGTTCAGAATTATAATATGTCTCGAAAAACGTTTTATTTAAAGAATTTTTTCGAATTATATTAAATGAGTACTGAAATAATTTGTTTATATTAAGTGGTTTTCTAGTTATTTGGTATCTACTCAGTAATTTTTTTATAATTATATGAATGGTATTCCCAACTATTAGTGTTTTAGAAGTCAAATTCTTAAGCATTTGTATTTTATCATAGGAAATTTCTTTGTCAAATTTGCTATAATAGTCATAGAAGTATTTCCTTTTACAATTTATGAATACATCATATCTAGAAAAAGACCAACCTAATTTTTTAATTGTATCTTTATTGCTATGTTTAATGTTTTTCATTTAATAATCAATTTTATCCATATGGAGTAATTAATCTAGCAGCATTATTTCTAAGTTTTTTGAGGAATGTAATATTTTTACATTCATAGATACTGACTAGTTGGGCTTGTTGTTTTTTTTTATCTATAATCTTATTCAATATTATTGCTAAATCATGACTAAAAAGTTCTATATTTGTTTCAAAATGTAATTTAAAACTCCTTACATCCCAATTTGCTGAACCAACAAATATCCATTCATCGTCTACTATAAAAATTTTACTGTGATCAAATGGTGGTAAAGTACGATAAATTTTAACACCACTAATAATTAAATTTAAAAAATTTGACTCTCTAGCCCAATCTATAATGTGACAATCACTATGTTCTGGAACAATAAGTTCTACACTTACTTTTCTCATAGCAGCCATTTTAATAGCAGTTAATATATTTGTCTCTGGTAAAAAATATGGTGTTACTATGGTGATTTTTCTTTGAGCCATATTAATAGCGCCATGAATTATAAATTCTATTTTATCAATTTTACTATTAGGGCCACTCGAAATGATCCTTGCTGGCATTGTTTCGCCTTGTAAATCTTGTATCTTTTTATTATAACTAAGTAATTTACAAGGCATTTTATTTGCAAACTCCCAATCATTCCTAAAAACTTTCAGTAACTGATCTATGACCTGCCCTTGAATTTTAAATGTTATATCAATTACTCCATTTTTTATGTCATGTATTAAAACATTATTTTTAGATAAATTCATACTTCCAAGGAAAGCTATTGTTCTATCAATAATCATTATCTTTCTATGGTTTCTGAAATTAACGAAAGGTAAAGATATTGGGATATGAGGTGGTAAGAATATCCCATATTCTAAACCATTTATCTTAGCAAGCTGTTTTTCTATAGAAGAGTGAAACAATTTAAAAGTTCCGACTCCATCAACTAAAACTTTAATTTTAATTCCTTTTTTTATTAATAATTTAAAAACATCTAAAAATTTCTTTGTTTCAATATCATAATCAAAGATATAACTTAAAATTAAAACTTCAAATTTTGCGTTTAGCATACTATTTAACATAGCTGGATAAGCTTCTACGCCATTTTGAAGAGGGGATATTTGATTTATAAAAGTAAAACGTTGTGGATAAACGTTATATCCAAACATTATAAATTGTTTATATCTAGAGAACAAAGTATTTGTTTTTTTTTTAGTATTGTTATATAACCCACCTGCTGAAACACTGTTAATGTGATGATTAATATATTGTTTTAACAGCATTCCTTTACGTTTCACTTTGTTGGTTCCAAATACAATATACAACATTGTTCCAAGAAATGGAGATAAAAAAACTAAAGCTATCCAGTTAAGCGAACTTTTTACATCTTCTTTATACAATAAAATATGGATAGTAATTATAATAGCCAATACAACATGTATTAAAGTAATAATAAAATGCATGATTAAAGTCAATATTTTTTGATTTTAACATATATTATATAATAATACATATTATAAGTTAAAAAATATGAATCAAATTATCATATAATTATATTTTATCTAATTATGTCAATCAAAATATATAATACATTAGGTCAATGCAAACAAGTATTAATAGAATCTAAAAATAAACCACTTAGCATGTATATTTGTGGGGTTACTCCTTACTCTAATATACATTTAGGTCATGCAAGAACATATATAGTCTTTGATATAATAAAAAGACATCTATGTAATAGGGGATATTTAGTAAAACATATACAGAATTTTACAGATGTTGATGATAAAATTATTAGAGTATCTACTGCTAAAAATATTAATCCGATAGATTTAACAAAACAATATATAAAAGAATACTTTAATTATACTGATAAATTAAATATTCTACGAGCAAATAAATATCCATGTGTTACAAATGTGATTACAGATATAATTCAATTCATTGAAAGTCTTATAAGAAAAGGATATGCTTATATTAGCAATAATAGTGTATACTTCTGTATAAAGAAATTTCCCACATATGGGAAATTATCAAATAGACATATTACTAGTAATCATTTAAATATAATAAACAAAGTTAATATTAATAAAAGAGAAGTACGTGATTTCGTTTTATGGAAAGATAGCAAACAATCTGATCCTAAGGAATTTATATGGAACAGTCCATGGGGGAAAGGACGTCCGGGATGGCACATAGAATGTTCAGTTTTAGCATTTAAATATTTAGGTAGTACAATAGATATCCATGGAGGAGGTAATGATTTAATATTTCCACATCATGAGAATGAAATTGCTCAAAGTGAAGCAAGAAATAACAAACAATTTGCAAAATTTTGGATTCATTCTGGATTTGTTACTATAGATGGTGATAAAATGTCTAAATCACTAAATAATTTTGTCACACTAGAGGATCTATTTACTAAATATGATGCTAATACTATACGTTACTGTTTACTGACACAACATTATTCTAAGCCATTAAGGTATTCTACTAGTATTATGACAATGGCAAAACAATCAATGTACGGCTTAAATGAAAGTTACACGAAATTACTTTGTAAAATAAATAATATATTATTAGTAAAAAAGAAGTGTAATACTATTAAAACAGAAATTGTAGATGCTGATTTAATAGATTTAAAAATTAAATTTTTAAATGCTTTAGATAATAATTTTAATTCAGAACAAGCATTGTCATATCTACATGTACTAAAAAATATTACACTAAATGATTTGTTTAGTGCTTCAATACAAAGACTTTATCAGTTAAAGAAATTATTCAAAGAATTTAGTTATAAATCTTTGGGATTAGCATTGGTAGATTTTTCTGAAAATGAAAATATGGATTTACGAATATTGTTAAAAGAAAGGCAAATTGCAAGAAAAAACAAAAATTGGAAAAGATCAGATCAAATCAAAAAGTTACTTCAGGATCATGGTTATAACATAATAGATACATCTGATGGAAATTCTATTTTAATCAAAAAAAGTTATAATAAATGAGTTTAAAAACATGTTCTAAGGAAAATATTATTTATGGCAAACATTCTGTATTGGAAGCCTTACAAGCCAATAAACGTACAATAACAAAAATAATAATTTTAAATAATATTGCTCAAGGGAAAATAGTTGAAAGTATTATTAAAATTGCAAAAAAAAGGGGAATTAATATATATAGAAACAATAAGAAACTTATAGGAACTCAATTGTATAAAAAATCTCAAGGCATTATTGCACAAATATCAAATATACAATATTTAAATTTGACTGATCTAATTACTAGGGTAAAGAAATACGCTAAATACCCTATATTAGTTATTTCAGATGGAATAACAGATCCTCATAATTTAGGAGCTATTATTAGAAATTGTGTTGCTTTTGGGGTACATGGTATTATTATTCCTAAAAGGAATAATGCTAGTATTAATGAAACTGTAGTTAAAGTATCAGTTGGAGCAACAGAACATATCTTAATTTCAAAAATTATTAACATTAATCATTCAATAAAAGTTCTAAAAGCCAATGGATTTTTTGTAATTGGAACTGTTATTGGTAAATATGAAGAAATCAACAATATAAAACTTTATTTTCCTTTGGTAATAATATTAGGTAACGAAAATCATGGGATACATTTTTCAACAAAAAAACAGTGTGATAAACTTATATCTATTTCACAATACAACAGTCAAATAACTTCATTAAATGTATCATGTGCATCTGCTATTATTTTGTACGAAATCTCAAAACAAAAGAAACCAGTAATTTAATCAGTATAAGTATTTAGCTAATAATATAATTTATATTACATGTTATTTGAAAGAGAATAAATAACTGGCAAAAAAATTAATTTGTTCTATATTTCTTATAGAAATACATGTTGTTAATTAAATTTTAGATTTATGTAGGTAATTTTTTATTGATGATAATTAATTATAAAAGATAAAATATTATCTGTTAAATCTTTATGTAAATTAGTAAAAAACATCAAAATCTGGTAGAATAATTGTTTTTACAAATTGAATTTCAATTCACTACATATAAGACATACTAATTTACTTAATAAGTCTAAAAAAATTATAAGATATACTCATTTTTGAAATTAATTCTAATGAAACTTTACCTTGTCTCAAAATAAGTAAACTATAGTTGTAAATAAAAGAAAAAAGTTAAAATTATTATAACTCCAAAACCTGTCAATTATCAGTTATTTTTAATTAGCACATTCCTATAATCTATTTAAGAAAAATATAAACAGATATGGTAGTGAAAGGTAGTAATTATAAACCATCAGAATTATTGATAAAGAATTTACAAAGAATATTTACAGACTTCTATTTATCCCAGGAAAATTTACAACAGATTTAATTAATGTATACTTAAGCACTATGTAAAGTAAAAAAAACGACTAAACACAGTTTACAATTTACTAATTTTGTATTAAAATAACTTAGTTCATAGTTAAGAAAATATAATTTATATAGCAATATGGGTATAATTAAAAATATACGATATGAGTGCAAGTTGTTCTGTGGCTTAATTTTTTCTGTTGATTATGATGTTTTTCAGCTGGCATTGTATAAACTGAAAGAAAATTTTGGGCCATTGGATTTTCAAAGCAAAATGGTTGAATTTAATTTTACTAAATATTATAATGTCGAATTAGGAGATAATTTATTTAGATGCTGGGTTTCGTTTGAAAAATTAATTTATGCATCTTCTATATCAAAGATCAAACATATAACAAACTGTATTGAAAAAGAACTAAGTGTTCACAAGAAACGAACTATTAATATTGATCCAGGTTATGTTACTTTAGCTTCTGTTATTCTAGTTACTACAAAAAATTATATTCATATGATATATTTATCCGATGGCATATATGGAGAGATTTCAATGTTATATAAAAATAAATCATTTAGTCCATTAGAATGGACATATAAAGATTATCGTACTTCGATAGCAATGAATTTCTTTTCCATCATACGTAATAAATTATTAAAAAAATTGAATGTTTAATTTATTTAATAAAATATTAAAAGCAATATATAGTGTAAAATGAAAACTAAGGCAAAGCATTTGCTATCAATTGATGATTTATCTAAACAAAATATATATGAGTTAATATATAAAGCTTTT
>JAISIG010000009.1 GCA_031262135.1 Endomicrobium sp. | reverse complement strand
CCTGTTGTACCTAAATAAAACAAGGTTATAACTTCAAAAGGCATCTTCATAAATACAAAGATTGTAGCCATTATAAACGACAAAAAAGATATAGCCCTCTTTGAGCTATACCTTTTATTTTTACCTTGAAATATTTCTCTAAAAAACTGCTTCATTTGTAATTAAATTTATGCAAAAATATATAATACATATATTACATATAATTATTTAGTATTGTTTGTATTTCAAAATAAACTTTATTTGTTTATCTTCCTACCCATTTTCTTGATTTTCTTCTATGATATTTTAATCCTTTAGAATATTCTTGAGTATTTGTATTTTTATTTTTTGCAGTTACATAATGATTATTGTAATAAACTTGAAGTTTTTCTTTTGAAATTTTTCCTTCAGTCCATTGTTTTAATTTAGGAATAAAATCTATTGCAGCTTTCATTCCACCATTATAAATTAAATCTACCATTGAATCATAATCATAATTATCTAAAACAATATTATTTTGTTTTAACAAATTATTTAGTTTATTAACATTTGGTTGTAAAATATCATTTTCATATATTTTTATTGCAGAATCTAAACTTCTATCTGTTTGAGCAAATTTTTGTGCTATATCTCCTGTAAAACCAAATGCAATAGTTTGATTACCATATCCATCATCATACCAATCTTGTCTAAATTCTTCTTTGTCAATTAAATGATTTAGAAAATCATCTGAAACATAATTTGCACCTTTTATGTTTGGATCATATTTATACTTTAGATTAGTAGGAACATTTTCAATATCTCTTAATTCTTGTTCATATTCTTTTTTCCATAAAGCAATACTATCATTACTATCATTATTAGCATTATTAGCATTATAATATGTAGGCATATAGCTTTCAAAAAATGTTGGTGAATTACGAGTTGAAGTAGTTTCTGAAATAATAATTGGTTTATAAGTTAATCTATCATAATGATTATAAGTTTGTGGAATTTCTATATCATTTTTTATACTCCCAACTTTAATATTAGAATTTATAGGTAGAATTTCTATTGACGAATTTGAATTTGAATTTGTCAAATTATTTTTAGTAGATAAAGTATCTTGTGTTTTTTTATTTTTTCTTTCTTTTTGAAAATTAATATCAAAATTAGGATCTACATCTAAATTAAGTAAATAATCTGCAATTTCTTCGTTTGTCATAAATAAATTAAGAATTTATATTTTCGTAAATAATATTACCTTTTTTATAAACAACAGTTCCTAATATAGAATAATCTGTTCTATCAGTTCCACACATTACATGAAATACTTTATCTTCATCAGTATACCAAACAGATGTTTGTTCTTCTGGATTTAATGCTACTATTGGTAATGGTAATGTTTCAATATTATTAGTACATCTCCAAGAAAACGATTCAAATGTATATCCCGCAGGAATATTCAATGGTTTTGAATGATATTCTGTTGCAGGACCTAAATTCATTATATAATGACGAGTTATAGTTTCATTATCATCAGGAGAAGCAATTTCTTTTATTAATTGTTCAATACCATCAATATTATAGTCTCCCACTTCAACAGTAGGAGACTTTGTTAAATATTGAATCAATTTATAAACTTTTAATTGATTATCTGTCATAATTATTATACATTATATATTACTGTTACAATACTTCCAACCGGTAATGTATCGGAAAATGTTATTGTTCCTGTTGAGGTTGTATAAGTATAATCTTGTCCTGTTAATGATGTAGTTGTTTCTGTTAACAACTGACCATTGAAAAATACCATAAACACACCTGCACTAAATGCTGCATTAGCAATACTTGTTGCTGCTGTTGTTATTTTTGTTACATATTTAGCAAATCCGGTAATATTACCTTTTGTTAATGTTAAAGCACCATTACTAAATGAAGCATTAGTTACAGCATTACCTGTACCACTAACAGTAACTGAAGAAACGGGCAATGTTGTTTTAGATAATGTTAATGTTCCACCACTAAATGATGCAGAAGAAACATATTTATTAGTTTCAGCTGAATTTCCTGAAAGTGCAGTCATTACAGTAGTATCTAAATCACTAACCGGTAATGATGTTACATTTGAAACAACACCTGTAGAAGATATTTTTAAATATCCACCTGTAGTTCCAGAAGGAGCATAGTAATTTACAGAACCTGCTGTTGTTGTTGAAACAACTAATTTATTAGCTGTTGTTGTTGTTGCAGCATATTTTAAGAAAGATGATATTAAACTATTAACAGTTACAGCATCATAAATCTTATTTGCAGATGTTGTTGATGCAGAAACTACTTGATAAGTAGCAACACTAACAGAACCTGCTGTTGTTGTTCCTGAAAGCAACCAAGTTGTTGCTGCTGCTGCTTCAATTTTTGCTTGTAATGGATTTGTTGAAACAGATTTCATTGCTCCTGCAAAAGTATCAAAAGATAGTTCTGTTAGATTTGCAGTAGCATTTGTATTATTTGCTAATAATGTATATGCAGCAACTTGTTCAATTTTTGCTAAAGTAACATTATTATTTAATATTTTTGCAGTTGTAACAGCATTAGATGCTAATTGATCTGCACTTACTCCACCTGCTTTTATTCTTATTTGTTTAGTAGCACCAACAACTTCTAATGTTACGTTGTCAGGTACAAGTACTAATCCTGCAATAACATCAAATGTTGCAGTTGATACTGCTTGTCCAGATTCTAATTTGTAATAAATCATTCCAGAAGCATATAATCCACTTCCAAGAGAATTTGCTAATATATTACGAATATTTGCATAATCTCCATTTTCAGCACCACCATCAACTTCTACCCAAGTCCAAGTAGAACTTGTTGTTGTTGCTGCAGTACAAGTTCCTTTATATACATGTCCTGCAACTTGTGTAGAAGGAGTTCCTGTACCTAAAACTAATGCAGTATTACCAACAGCTAAACCTGTTGCAGTAGTTGTATTTAAAGCTATAACTTGTGCATAAGTTCCATAATAATCAAAAGTGCCTTCATAATCACCTTGTCCAGATAATGCAGAATCTATTGCTCCTAAAACTGCACCAACTGTTGGTATCTTTGCAGAATCTGAAGATGAAGATGTGATTGTAGTAACAATTGCTCTTTTTGTTGCTGTTCCTGCTGTTCCGGTTGTTTCTATTAAATAATTAGCTCCAGAAGGCAATAAAGTACTTAATGCGGTAGATATTTTACTTGTTATTAAAGAATTTGTTGCAGAAGAACTAAATATTGTAGTATCACCAACTGTTGAAGTTGAAGAAGTCAGTATTGATGTTTTTGCAACATAACTACTTAATGCAGTACTTATTGCAGTATTCATTTCAGATACTGTTGGTAATGCATCAATCTGTGTTTGAATATTACTTGTTACTCCATCCAAATAATCAAATTCAGTTGCAGTAACACCTGTTGCTACATAAGAATGTAGCATATCTAAATCACTTTTTGTAAAAGTAGATCCATATAATTTATTTAAGTCAGATATGCTTAATCCTGCTGTCATGCCGGTAAAAAAAGCAATCTGACTTTCTTGTAATTTTGTGTTCATATTTAATTTATATTTAATTTATATTTAATTTATATTCCATATTCATGATAGAAATTATTAATTGTAAATATAGTAGGAATATCATATTCTGCTCTTGCTGTTTTTATATTTAAATGAACCATAGAATTATCAGTAAAATCATGTGCACCAGCAGTTGAAAAATGATATGAAGTATTTGGACGATCCCATACAATAAAAGGTGTAATCGTAGCATTTGTTTTATTTATAAAAAAAACATCAACATCAATATTTTCATTAAAAAATCCATCAAAAGAATCTAAATTTACCGATGCTCTATTTGTAATATATACATATACTCTTTTAAAATTATTACAATAATATTGAAACTCTGTATTTTCAAATAAATTAGATTGTGTTGGATCAAAATTCATTCTTGTATTACCTTCATTTAATGGAACATTTAAATTACCAACTAAACTATTATGAGTTTCGGCAAAATTATTTTGATTTACTCCACTTGAATAGTAAGGAATAACAACTCCATTTTTTTTAATGCTTATAGGATGGTAAGTTGATAAACTAAATGAACTTGAAGAATTTGAACAACTACCCAAATATATATAACATGTTTCATCTGCATGAGATCCTATTTGAGCATTGGTGCAATACCAACTTGTTTTTGAGGCAGAACTTAATTTAAATCTAAAAATTCCATTACTATCTCGTATAAGACTTCCAACAAGGTAATAATCAGCATAAGCAGTTGGTGTAGAATTTAATTGATAATTCATATTTGTTATTTCTTTAACATCATAACAATATCCAGAATTAACATAAGAACCACTTGTAACAGATGAATTAACCCAAATTATTCTCACATCATCAATATCAAACCAAACATCAGTAGATACTGTTTTAGTTGTAGAATTTGATGATTCCAAAGTAAAAGGATATAATCTTCTATTTCCATTATTTAGTCCTGAAGTATTATCTAATCCTGTCATACAAAGTTTTGCTCCATTTATTGCTTTTCCTGCAATAGGTCTATATCCTTGTAATTTTACAGTATTAATAGTATTTTTATATTCAGCTAATAATAGTACCCATCCATTACTATAAGTTATTCCATCAATTGTTTTTTCTGGAACATCATAAGAAAATACAAATGTGTATATATATATAGTATTAAATCTATCATAATTTGCATTAGATATGTTTGTAGCTTCATCAGTATTTTGAACATAAAACAATTTTTCTCCTAATCCATTAATATTTAAAGTAAAAGCATTTTTTGCTGATTGGTCAGCAAACTTTAATGAAATAATATCTCCATCTCTATATTCTGTATATCCATCAATTGTAGCGTCATATTTCATTGTATTAGCTACTACACCTTGAAAATATGCTACTCCATACCAATTATTTATTTGATTATTATTGAATTGTGTTTTCATGATTAAATAAAATGAGCTTTAAGTTTCATAGTAAATACTTTACTTGCAGGAATAACCCAATCAGACAATATTATTGTTTGGTCGTCCCGTATTTGAATTAAATTATTATCCAATTCTAATTCTTGTCCATTGAATAAAAATTGCATATATTCTGTATAGAAATTACCATTAATATCTTTTGCTAAAGTATATGGTAATGTAAATTCTGTATTTTCTCCATCTTTTTCTCCAATTAAATCAACTGTTAAATATTGGTATTTTGACAAAGAATTGATTATATTTTCCCATAATGAAGTATCATTAAAATTATTTACATCATTATCTGTATAAATATACCAATTCCATTTTTGATTATCCCAAAATATAAAATTAAATCCAACAGTTTTTTCTTCATTAGGAATTAGAAGAATTGCTTCAGCTAAATTTAATGCATGAATTTTTCCATCATTAAAATATTTTATAGATGCATTAACAATTCCACTTCTATTTAATAGTATATCTAAGTTTGTACCATTTTCATCAAATATAGCTTTTGTTGTAGTTATGGGAAATATTTTTTTTGTTGTACCTACAGCAAAATCAGTTCTTTCCATTTGAGAAATTATACCATTTGCAAGTACTTGTATATCTTGAAATGATAATTTTGAGTCAATATCAGAATTTAATGGTGTCCATCCTTCAACACCATAAATAAGTAACATTAATTGTGATGGATTATCTTCTATTGGTTTAATCCAAACACAATGTTTGTTATCTGGTTCATGAGCACTATATAAAATAGGTTTTAATTCTATCATTATTGATTAGTATTTTTATTTCTATTTTTTAATATATTTACTTTTTCTTTTTCAAGTTTGTAATTTTCGTTAAATTGTCTTTTAGTTTCATCTAATTTTTGTTGATTAAGATTATAATTTCTTTCATTATCCACATAATCATTAGATGATGTGTTTTGATTTATTTGAGCTATTAGAAGTTTTGTTTCATTATCTCTTCTATTGAGTTCATCTTGAAGTTGCATTTCATCAACTTTAAATTGCATTTCTCTTTGAGCAATATTTTCTTGCATTTGCATTTGTTGTTCCTGCATTTGCATTTGTTCTTCCTGTTGTTGTTGAGTTTGTTCTAATCTTTTTTGTTCTTCTCTTTCAATTATTCTTTGTTTTTCAGATAAAGAAATTGATGAATACAATTTCATAATTGCAGAGAAACTTAAAGTAGAATTTTGTAAAGCTGCTTGAGCGAGCATATCTAATTTTTGACTCAAAAGTTGTGTATTAGCATTATTATCTACTACAAGTCCATAATCATTTTCAGCAAAAATATTTCCGTCAATATTCATAACTTTAACAGAACTATCAGACATTATGTATTGAAACTTTTTGTTTTGTCCTCTTAAAGCTATTTTTGCGGTCTCAATAAAACATTCACAAACTCTTTTTTTCAGATCTTCATGAGTAAGAAATAGCCATTCTGTTATATGTGAAGATTGAAGATTACTTCTTTCAACACCACCAACAGTTTCTCTTGAAGAAATTTGACCTTCTCTTTGTCTTGAGATACCTAATATTTCAGAAATATTTTCTTTAATAAATCCTAACAATTGTATATAATTGGCAATACTATTTCCAAGTTCTAAATCAATAACTCTACTTGAATTATTATTTAATCCGCCTGCAATTTTACCTGTAGCACTACCATAAGTTCCTTCATTAAACGAATCAATAACCATTATTTGTTTTTGCTTCATTATTGTAATCCATTGGTCAGTTTCCCAATCTCTTGGTTTTTGTGAAAAATCCATTACAACAACTTTGCCCATATTATTAGCAATAAGTCTATTCAATCTATCATGAATAACATCATATAAATATGAATATTGTTTTGCCATATCTACTAATGAGTATGGTTTATTTTGATTTAAGTTATATATTGATCCTATTATACCGAAATGGCATAATGAAGGATTATTTATTTTATTATATTGAACCAACTTTGGTCTAATATTAACATATACTCTGTCTCCAATTTTAGTTCCTTCCCATGCTTCATTAATCCAAAGAATAGTTTCTTCTTCTCCTAATGAAGGATCTATTTGATAATTTTCAGGATAAAAATCATATTTTTCTTCTCCTGTTATTGGATCATAACCTTTAACTTTTTTAACTTTTCTTTTGCTCTTCCAATACATTTGAATAACTCTGATATTTCCGAAATTATCATACGGAAGATTGTATCCACCATAAAATATATTATCTTTATTAAAATATACTTCACCACCATCTTTTGTATAATATTTGTCATTATCTGTGAGATACCAATTATTAACAAGAGCATATCTTGGGTCTATATTTCCTGCTTTATCAACTCCTGATTCTCCAGATGCAAACTTAATATTATCAATATATTTTATATCTTCATTTGTTAAAGACTCATGAAAAGCATCAATTATAGCACTTGGAGACCAATAATCTTCAAGTATTACTATATCTGCATCTTCTACTTTATTAGAATATCCAGATCTAAATATTCTTATTTTTAAAGGATTTAATCTTTTTACTATTGGTTCTCCGCCAATAATATCACATTGATATATTTCTTCTGCAACAGCTAAAGCATCTTTAAATCCTTCATTGAACATTAATGTCCAATTATTTTCTTTCCAATAATGATTTATTAATTCATTAGCTGCAATTTCTCTAAAATCTCTCCATTCATAATTATAATAGTCAGATAACTTTTGCAATTTATCTTTAAATTCGTCTTCTGATTCAGAACTACTTTCTATTAATTCTTGAAGTTCTTGCAATAGTTCTTGTTTCTTTTTTGTTTCTATTTCAGTTATTGCATTTGGATTAGTTATAATTACCTTATAATCAAAAACTCTTTTTGATTCTTCTCCTATTAAAACATTTAATTTACTATTTAATATAGGATAATGTTGTATTTGATCTGGAATAGAACCTATATCATCATCAAGAGGATTAAATGTTTGTACAATATCATCCATGTGAATATCACCATTAAGAAGATCATAATTAATCTTTTTATGTAATATTGATTTTCTTATTGGTTCATAATATCCATATAATTTTCCTGTAGCCCAATCTAAATTTGATTTACGCCATTCTTTTCCTTTTTTAGAAAAGGAAAGCATTTGTATAGGAAATGATGATACTTCTGACATATATATATTATAATTTTTACAAAAATAAAACTATGTGAATTTATTTAAAATAAATAAACCAATTATGTGTTATCGTAAAATAAAATTTTGTATTTGGAAATTAAAAAACTGAAGGTTGTAGTCTATTTCTGTTTCTTTTATTTTGAATCTTAGCATAAGATCTTGAAAAACAATCATCTACTTTCTTTTTTGTTGATGATTGTAAATTTTGCTGTATATTTCCTGCAAATTTTGCCATTAATTCTTGTCTATATATCATCAACATACCTAATGCAGATACTCTATCAAAGTTTCCATGTATATTCCATGATATTGCTTCTTTTAATAAAGCTCTACTTTTTATATGAAATAAATTTAATTTTGTGGTCCTTTCTTCTATTTGTTCTGAATTAATTTCCACAAATTCTTTTGGTAATATAAACCAATCTCTTATTAGAGTTCTTGCATGGTTATTTATTGCAGCAACTGCAGGAGTTCCTACGGATTTATTTCCATAAGAACCACCTTTAATATAATTTTTACCTAACAGATATTCAGGAGTATCTATAAGATAATGTGATGAGTTCATCTTTTTAAAATATGGATACATACCTTTTTTATTATTTTCATAATTAAGTCTTGCATTATAAAACAAGCATAATTTTCTTACTTGTTCATAAGCATCATCAGCAAACATTGGTCTTCCTGTATATTCTGCTACAATTTGATCTGTAAATAAATCCAATATAAAACATGATATTAATGATGTTGTTGTTGAGGCATCATCATCATAAGGGTCACACCCTGCTATATATCTATTAGGAATAATTTTTCCATTAACATCTTTTTGAGGAAGATTATATATTTCAATAGCTCCTTCAATTTTATTTGTTTTATGAGGGAAATCTCTTATTGCAGAAACATTAAAATCAGGAACAAATTTAACTTCTCCATTTGCTTGTAGTTCTAAATTTCCTACTAATACATCATCAAAGAAATGATCATTAGAATCTATTTGTGTTAATCTTTCAGACAAAGATTTAGTAGGGAATATATTATCAAGTACTTTTGTAATTGCTTCTTCAGGCACAATAGGTTTTTCTGCTATGGTCCTTAATATAGTATCTTGAGTTAATGTATTATTTTTAACTTTATATCTATCTTTTAATATAGACATTAAAGCACCTACTACATCAGATACTCCATTTTTATCATAATATCCTAATCTATTAATATATTCCGGGAAGAAATATACAAAATTATCTTTTCCTGAATTAACTTTACTATATACATTAGGAATAGCATATAAATTATATCCTTTTGGAGAGAATATCATTTTTTCAGCACCGGAGAAATCTGAATCTTTGTCTCCTGCTGTTCCTTGCATATAAATTAATCCGTATGTAAATTCACCTTCAGAAACAGAAGGAAGAAGAATATTAAATAATGATTCTAAATTAGGATAAGAACCAAATTCTTCAATTAATATTAATGAAGCTCTTTTTCCTCTGACTTTTGCAATATCATCTGAAGTACTAACTCCCATAACAATATTACCACTTCCTTTTAAAATACCTGTTGTTATATCATTATAACCGGATGTAAAAGTAAGAGTATCTTTTTCTCTTATTACTAAATTAGGAGTAAAAGACATGTTTTTTATTGAAAAATCTATATTTCCGACAAATTTATTTAAAGTTCCATCTTTTGATAAAGATATATATTCTTTAATATTAGAAAGTATTAAAGATTTTACTCCTTTTAATTCATTAAGACTATTTCCAAATAAGAAATTATGAGCCATATCAGCACCTGCAGAATATGATTTTCCTTTTCCTCTTGATGCTAATTCTGCACCATGTTGTCCGCCTTCAAAATTATTATATAATCCACCATGTTCTGCTTGATACTTATAATGTGCTCTAAGATAAATTCCTTCCCACATTACAGGGAAATCTCTTACTCTTTCTCCTTTTTTATTACCTGTTTTTTTAACTACATCCATTATGGTGTAATTCAGATAATAATATAAATTTCCCGGAATCCATTCTCCATCAGATTCTCTTACACAACCATCAAGGCATTTTATTACTTCTTGTTGTGCCCATTTATAGTAATCACTATTAGGATTTTTATTTGGTCTTAGGAAAGTATAGCAACCATGTTTTTTAAAATGTAAAAGAGGTTTAATAAAGTAGTCCATATCCTCTAATATGTGAGGATGTGCTATATCTACTATTATTCTACCTCTTTTATCTCTGGGTAAATCTTTTGCTTTTGTTCTTTTAGGAGAAATCATCCATTGTATATATGGTATTGTGTTAACATCTTCAAGAAATTGTTCTTTTATTTCATCAGGAATATCCTTAAACAATTCATCATTAATAGGTGTTTGATATTCATTAACAGAAATTTCCATATATACAATTTATTCTTATTTCAATTGTTTACTTATGCCATAAGTAATTATATCTTTATAATAAAGTGTTTCAATAAATCCTGTTGTAAGATTATAAAAATTTTTATAAGCATTATAAATTGTATCAAGTTTTTCTTTTTTACTTTCTTGATTTTTCATTATAAAATTCATTTTTAAAACCTTAAATCCATCTATAATAAAACTAATACAATACAATTTATAATCATAATTTCTTATAAGTTGATTATTATCTTTATTAACAGATAATTTAAATTCATAAAATTTGTGTCCATTATTTTGATATTCAATTTTAATATCTTCAATAATTTGATTAATTTTATTTTTTATAATTTTAATTTCATCATTCATTGTTTTCTTCATTATTATTATTTAAGAAAAATTCTACTCCATCATTATCAGCAATACCTAAGTCTTTTTGTCCTCTTGCTCTATATTTATCTTCTTCTAATTTTTTAAAGATATTTTTTTCCATATCAAGATATTTCATGACATAATCACCTGATTTGTCAATCATACTTTGTATTGCATTAGGAGAATAAAGAGGTCTTCCTTTTGCATCTCTTTCATTAAAGTCAAGTTCATTAATATAATTATTATATTTTTGAGCTGTTTGCAAAAGAGTTTCTACTAATTTAACCGGTATAGATTTAAATGAATTATAAAAATCAATTGCAGTTTGTAAATCCTTATCAATTTCAAAGCCTATTGATAACCCTTCACCTCTTACTATTGATTGTATTTTTTCTGATTCATTAGTAATATAATTATAATCACTTCTTGGATCTGCATAAAAATATATAAATCCAAGTTCTTTCATAGCAGTCTTTTTGTTTTTACTTTTATCTCTATTCCATATTTTTTTTATAGGTTCTAAAAGTAATGCTTCTGGACATACTATAACTTCATTATCTTTATATTGAAATAAATTAAGCATGGAAATGTTTTTCTTTTGGTAATATTAAAGTAGATTTAGGAACAGATACTACTTCTTCTTCCATATCTAATATTTTGAATACTATATCTCTTTCATCAATAAGCATTACTTTTTCGTTATTTATTTCATAATGCGGAATATCAATACCTACTACAGGATCAGATTTATAATTAGTAGTTCCATTAATTAATTTTTCTTGGTCAGCTAATCTAACTTTATATCTATCAAAATTAATTAATACCATATCTCCAACTTGAAATTCTCTAATTGAAGAACCTACTTTTAATATTTTTTGATATGGCTTTATTTCTCCTGATGTTATAGACACATTACTTCCCTCAACAACATCAAAATCAAATACATTGGCAGTCACTAATATATTTGTATATTTTGGTTCTATGTCTTTAATATTAATCTTCTTTGTTTCTTTGTTCATTTTCTTCTTTTAATTTTCTATATTTTTCTATACGTTCTTGTCTTGCTTTTCTTTTTCTATTGTTGCTATCAAGTATATACCAATTCAAATAAAACGTTCCAATTTTAATTACTTTAAAAGCTGTTGTTTTTTTATAAAATTCTTCTTTTGTTATATTTGATGGTATTTCTTTTATTGTATCTTTTATAAATTTCCAATATAAAAAATAAGCATTTCTAACAACAAGAAAAGGCAGATTTAATTCATCTGCAACCTGTTGAAGATATTTATCATTTTTTGGATTCATCTACATTAAATATAAATAATAGTTTAAATGATTTTTTATCTTTTTCTATTGGTGGAATAAACAATGGATTTATTCTATTATTTTTTATTACACCTTGTGCAGAAATTCTTCTGTATATTAAATTTAGATTATTATTTGTAATATTAAAATGTTTAGCAATTTTATTTTTTGTACTAACATTCATTACAATTTCTTCTAACAAATTACTATCTGATATTGATTGAGAAAATAAATATCTTTGATAAAGAAGTTCTGCAAATACATTCATGCATTTTTCAGATAAATTATGATAAGGCTTAATAAAATTAACCCAATAAACAAAAAATTGTCTAAAATCAACAGGTTTTAGATTGAATGTTTTATTTATATTATTATCATTCATATTATTTTTTACCTTTACTATTTCCAGCTGAATTTCTCTTAATATCTTTATCTATTGCTTCTTTAAAAGATTCTTTAACATCATTCATTGTCTCTGTTTCTTTTGCAAAGAATGCTGTTTCTATTTCATTAACACATCTTGTAATATGTCCATTACTAAAAGAATCTTTAAATTCAATACATCTTAAAAGCAAATCACATCTCTTATAAGATGCATCAATACCCATTGCCATTACTTTTCCTTGTAGGTCCTTCAATATCATCTCATATTTTTCACAAGCTGCTTTTAATTCATCTCTTTCTATAATAACTTGTTTAAATACATCTGATGAAACTTCAATAGCTCCTTCTTCTTGTTCAACTACTCTTTTAATTTTAGGTTGCTCAACAGTTTTAACTTTTGAACCTTTAACTTCAACTTTCTTTTTTGTTTTTGTTTCCATGTTATTCATTATTATTTATTAAAACATTTTTTACTTTAATTGATTTATATGTTTTTTTAACTGTATTATCATGTAGGTTTATTCTTGTTTGAGTATATTTCTTCAAATTAATCCATTCATCTATACTGATAAAATCATTAACATCACTACTTCCACAATTTCCACAATAAAATATTTTTTCAGAATCAATAATGTCTTCTTTTATCTTTAAAGATAAACATGTTTTACAATAATAGACATCATTTTCTTCGTCAAATTCTTTTTTATTGTTCATTTGTTTCATAATATACTAAAAATATTTCTAATACATACCTATCATACATTAAATTTTTAAAAGAATTTATTGAAACATTTTCTGGATGTAAATTCTTTTCATTCATAAAATTAGTTAACTCCACATAATTATCAAATTTTACACTTTTCCACATAATTAATAATTATTTGGTAATTGAACATCGCATAAACTAAATAAATATTTATATTGATTTATTTTTGCTATGAATGTCTCACATTCACTTTTTATCCCTGCATACATTATATCTGCATTATTCAATACCTTATAGAAATTCATAGTATCATTCAACAATTCAGATATAAATTCATTAGCATTTAATGCTTGAGGAATTACTCCTTCAATTACATTAGGTAACATCTTGCCTAATATACCCATATATTGCTCTGCAAGGCTATCTTGATAATCTCCTAATATTTCAAAAAACTCATCAAGTCTTTCATGAATATTATTTTTAGGAGCTGCCCAATGCAAATTTTTATTCTTTGTTTTATATCCTTCAAGTATATTAAGAAAATTTATAAAAAAGAATTCATTAATTACAATTTCTTCATCTTTTTTTTCTTGATGTACAGGATTTTCTACAACTTTAAAAGTACTACTTGATTCAAACATCTTTTATATTTTTTATAACTATTGATATATGAAAAAATAAAAAACTAAAACAAATATATTTATTCATCAAATACAAACTTGGTATGAAATAAATTTCATTCCAACATACATCAATATTTATTTTAGTTTTAAATTTTATCAACATAATTTATTATTCTCCATCATCAGATAAAACTTGCTGTTTAACTTCATCTCTTGAAGGATATATTGCATTTTTTATTTCATCAATACATCTTTCAGTAAATTCTTCAGGATATACTTCTATTCTTTCTATAACATTAAAAAGATAATCTAATCTTTTAAAGTTATTAGTCATATCCATTTTTTGACATAAATCTCTCAATTGAACATTTTCTTGTTTCAATCTCATAATTTCTTGCTCTAAGGCTAATTGTTTTTCTTGTTCCATTTCTTATTTTTATTTTATTTATTTTGGAGTTATAATAGGATTTGAACCTACATCTACATTTCGTTATTTTACCATTTAAACTATATAACTCTTGGACGAAAAGAGGTTTGTTCACAAAGAAGGATTTGAACCTTCAACCACCTGATTAACAGTCAGGTGCTCTACCATTGAGCTATTTGTGAATATAAAATTCTTCCTTATTTACATCCACCATATTAATTTGAAAACTATTCCAATACTTTCCATTAAACATTTTACTTTTAAGTGTAAAATATATTTTTATTACCTGTTCTTTCTTTAAAGTTTTTAATAGATCAATAGTAGCATCATCAAAAGTTGTAAAGCATAATTCATCATGTTTCATACTATCAAGCCATACAACAACATCTGCTTTATGCCATTTAACACCATTACTTTCACCACTACTCTCCTGAAAAATTTCTTTAAACAAACAAATTAATTCCATAATATCGCTGCAAATATATAAATAATTTTTTATAACTACATAAATAGATCAAATAAATTTTTCTTGCTCTCAAAATATTTATCAACCTCATCACTATTTTTAACATTAAAATGTTCCAAAGATAAAGGTTCTACCAAAGTAATTCCTTCCAATGTTTTACATCTTGAAAGAGCTGTATATATTTGTCCATCAGCAAAAGAATCTTTACAATCAATAATTATCTTATCAAATGTCAATCCCTGACTTTTATGTATTGTTATTGCCCAAGCTAACTTTATAGGAAACTGACAAAATGTTCCAATAGAAGAACTATTTATTTCATCAGTTTTTTCATCATAAGAATATTTAATATTATCCCATACATATCTCTTAACTTCTACAACCTTTTCATTTGTCTCAACATAAATAATATCATCACTAATATTTTTTACTATTCCCAACTGCCCATTATAATATTCTCCAACCTTATTAACCAAAAACATTACCTTAGCTCCTATCTTCAATTTAAGCTCTCTAACATTAGGCAATATATTTTCTGAAAAGTTATCTTTAATAAATCCCTCAAAAATATATTCCTCTCCTGACAATTTATTTAATCCAATTTTATTTAACTCTTCAGCCTTATAATTATGTGTAGTTAAAAATATGCTCTCATTAACATTACATCTCCCAACTCTACTATTAATAACTTCCAAATCACTTTCATCAACTACACTATTTCTTACATTGTTCAATATATCAATAAATCCTTTATCAACTTGTCTAAATAATTTAGTCAACTCAAACAATGTATAATATGTTTTCTGCAAAGCCTTACTCCCAAAAAAATACATACTATCATAGTATTCACTCAATATCTTATACTCATCCTGCTTTGCAACAGGACTCAACTGTCTCAAGTCTCCACATAATAACAACTGAACTCCACCAAATGGCTCTTTACTATTCCTTATTCTCCTCAACACATAATCAACACTATCCAATAAGTCACATCTAACCATTGAAACCTCATCAATAATTAACAACTTAATCTTATTAATTAAATCTCTCTTAACTTTATTAATCTTTATATCAAAGTACAACTTATCCGGATTATGTATCTCACCAAAAGGTATCTGAAAAAATGAATGTATTGTCATACCACCTACATTAACTGCTGAAATACCCGTAGGTGAAACAATAACACTATTCTTAACTTCCTTACTAATATACTTAATCAATGTAGTCTTTCCCGTTCCTGCATTACCTGTCAAAAAGATATTAATGCCACTCTTTACTGAACTAATCACTTCACTAAACTCTTTCGTCATTTCTATTTCCATATATTCACTTATTTAATTATTTTGCAAAGATACAAAATATTTCAATACAAACAAAATTTGTTGCTTTTCCCTACAGGACACTATTTATGCCTTATCAATTACTTGTCAGTAATTGACCCATTCCTCTAAAATCTTTAAAAAAATTAAAATATTTTAAGCAATGGCTTTAATTAATAATAATTAAAGCAGCCCTAAAAAAAAAAGGAAATACCAGAAAAAAAAGAAAATATTATCTCTTCCTGTATTATGAATTAAACCTTTTAATCCACTCTTTAATCTTAAACTTCATTAGCCCCGTCTATTCATTTTACTGAACTTACCTAAACTACATTTACCCTGTGCACTTTCTCATTCACCTATGCTGTAGAAACTAACTTATATTAAGACCATTTTCGCTATTATCGGAGAAACATCATTACTATTTATAACTACTATCCGACTTCTGACCCATCTCATTATCGCTACTAATTTACTGGGTGATTAATCAAGGTGAAATTGATTAATAGCAACTGCAAATATACAACCTATTTTTTATTCCACCAAATATTTTTTAAAAAAATTTTATAAAAAAATAACAACACCCCAAAAAATCAAACAAATACAATTCAACAAAAACAACAAAATAATAACTCAACAACAAACCAAAAATTTTAATAGCTCCAATTAACAAAAAAAATTAATAGCTCCACCAACCAAAAATTTTTTTTCAAAAACTTCTGTTTTATTCCTTGTGTGGAATACTTGGACTCTACCCCCCCTACTGCTTGAGAGAGGGGTTCTATGCCCCCATTATTATTAACAATTTAAAATTTTTAAACATGAAAAATTTAAGTAAAATTACATTAGAAAATGGAAGTGAATGTATATTCATTTCAAGAATGAGCACCTTTGCAGCAGCAAACAAAGGTACTAAATTAAGCGTAAGAATCTATCCAAGTGGAGGAAGAATGATTATATTGGATTTTCCTGATGGAAAGCAGCAAGAAATCAATATATCAACAAAAGTAACAACAGAAGATATTAAAGTAGAAAACTTTGATACATTATGTCTGTTAGCAATTGACAATAAATTAATGATTTCAAACTGCAAAGCAGATGCATCCACAACAACAGAAATTCTTAGCTTCTAATGAGAGGGGAGTAATCCCCTTTTTTCTTTCCAAAAAGGCATAGTTTTCTTTTACTACAAAAAAAAAGGAAACTACTTTTTAAATAGATGCTCTTACTTTCCGCTTGAGCATTATATATAATATAGTGTAAATAAAAAGTTGTGTTAAAATTGCACACTATATTATATAAGGAGTAGAATACTATTATATATAATGAGTATTATTAGGCTCACTACCTACTACTCCTCAAAGAAATGAATTGTTTAACAAATAAAAAGACAAATTTTATGAATCCAAAAAGAATTATTTTGAGAATTGTTGTTGCTGTTGTTGCAACACTTGTTGTTACTATGTGTATTAATTGTAGCAAACACCCAGAGAAGATACTACACAGGAGTAGTAGCTCTTCTAAATCTTCAACAAAGTCTAATAGTAACAACACTATAGACCCAAGAATAGAACCTGCTTTCACAATTATACACATTGGTAATTAATATAAGTGAAGTAGTTGAATTATCTCCCTCCTTATAATCTTGCTACCTATTTTATTGTTATTAAATTTGTTGTTAAAAACAAATTGCTGTTTAGTGTATCAGATTAAATGGGTTTTATGAGAATGTATATAAGTAGTTATTAATTGTTTAATAAAAAATTAAGAAAAAGATGAGAAAGAAAGTTTTAACAAGAGGTAATACATTAGAGTGTTTAATAATGAATTACAAAAGAAAAATTGAACATGGTGAAATAGATATATTATTGAGTCATGTTTCAGAGGTTGATAAATTAGAATTCTTTAAATCATATTTGTTAGAGAGACATTATCTGTTATTGCCAGATAATGAAACAATATGTGGCAAATATATGATTGTTGAAAAATAATTAACTTAATATTTGTTGTATTGATTTCTTCTTTAGTTGGTACAACAAATATTAATATAGTATTAATCATTTTAAATAATAAAAAAAATGAAAGAAGTGAAAAATTTCAAGAGTGTTATAAAGACTACAGTTAAAGTTATCTATCCTAAATATTATAGGATAGAAAGAGGATTTGTAAATTGCTGTAGGCATTGTTGTTTCAATGCTTGTAAAGGCAGTGAAGAAGTTGATTGTTATCTTAAAGATGAGGATAATAATTATTTGCAATGTAATGGTCATATAGGATTTATAGAGTCTAAAAGGCAGTATAAATTAAATATGAATATCAATAGAAAATATGAATTAATAGAAGATGCAGAAGATTTTGATAAATTTGTAAGTAAAGAAGACATTCAATCTAATATTGATATAATAAAGTGTTTTGTTGTTGGCAAATTACATTATGTTTCAGTTGATAAAACTGATTCAAAAAATAAAGAAGAAATATATGCTGTTGGTAACAGTGTATATTGTAATTATATTAAATTTTTAAATAAATAAGTTATGATAACAAAAAAATTTAAAAAAGAGTTTTTGGAATTAAAGAAGTTATATGTATTATATTGTTATACTGATTATACATGTAAAGATTTGGAATGTGTAATATTTTCAGATTCAGAAGAAGATATTATAGAATTTAAAAGAGAGAATTTGGAATTGTATATATGTGAAGAATGTTTTAATAAAGAAGATATATTTAAATATTATCATAAAAATGTATTACCAGAAGAAGGTAATTATACATTAAAATTTTATGATGAGGGTGAATTTGAAACATATTATTTTGAAACTTTTGAAGAGTTGAAAAATTATGTTAAAAAAGAGTCTTATGATTTTGAATATTATTGGGATTGTATATCATGTGAAGTGATAGATCCTAATGGAGAAACTATCTTTGGCATTGAAAGTGTTAGTACTTTTGCTAAACAATATTAATAATTATGAAAAAATTTGTTAGTATTATTCAAATGATATTAATGTTTTTGACTATTGGGGTGATATTTTTCACTCCAATAGTTTTAAATGATATATTTAATTATAGGTTTTATTATATAGGTACAATAGTTTTATTGTTGATAATAATAAATTTGTTAGATTTTTTAAAAAGGAATAAATTATGATTGGTAAATATTTTGATTTTAAATATAGCATTCCAGAGAGGAGTGTTTTTTTAAAAAACTCATATATATGTTCTATTAGACATGAAAATCTTGGAATTGAAAAAGTAATAACAACAACAGGAGTAGTTGTTGGAAAATTTATTGATTCAAAAGGAGAAGAAATAGAAATATATAAACATAAAATTGAAACTAATTTTTGTGGTATTATAGAAGCTACAAGATTAAGTTTTATGAATAATGATGATTTAAATTATTTATCATTATATCCTAATTGGGATATAAATGTTAAAGGATTTGAAACATGGCAAAATTATCTTAAATATTTAAAAAAGAATTGGAGAAAACATAAATGTTCATTAGAATTTAGAATGAGTATTTATGATAGAAATTTTCCTTTTGATGAATATTGTAATATTCATAGAAAATTTATTGATTTAAACATGGCAAATGAAGTTTGTTATAAAAATTGTAACAAAAAATGTCCAAATTTAAAGAATAAATATTTAAGATGCAAATATTCAAAATATGTGGATATTCAAAAGAGAGATTATTCTTTATATTTTAATCAATTTTATGTTGAAAAAATAGAAATAATCAGTAGATTTAAACAAGAAAAAGGTTATTACTATTTATGTAATATAGATGATAGATATTATATATTATTTGACAATAGAAGATTAAAAAATAGAATATATCATAATAAAAAGATTAAATATTATAATGAATATATAATATTTGATAAAGATAAATAAGTTAAATTAAAATAGTTACACTGCTACAATGTTTTTATTGAAAATAATTTAAATAATAAATAAATTTTCAGTAATAAGTCTGCAAACTTTTCATTGTAGTAGTGTTAACTATTTGTAAAATATAAAAATGATATTATGGAAGAAAAAAAATTAAAAAAATTGCATATCAATATAAATGATGAAATTACAATATCTTATATTGAAAAAAGATTTAACGAAATTAATTATAAAGAATATGAAGTACTATGTCAAATTACTGATTATGTAAAAGAGGTAACAGACAATTATATAATTCTTCAAGATTCAAATATCTATATACACGTATCTAATATTGATGATATTACAATATTTAGAAAAAATATGTATAAAGTAATAATTGATAGCAGCGGGTTCAATAATTTAGATTGGGATACTCGTAACGATGAAATTTTGTTTTTTAAAACTTTTAATGAAATAAAAGAATATATGGTTAATCGTTCAAAAGATAATTATTATTTTAAAGATGGATGTCTTTCTATTGTAATATATTCTGCTGAAGGAAATACAATATTTAATAGCAGTTCAGATAAAATAATTAATTTTACAATTTAAAAAAAAACAAATTATATATAAATGTAATAATAGTTATATAGAATTATTAGGTAGAAGAATAGATATAATTAGAAATTTAAAATAATATGAACAAATATAAATTAACAAAAGAAACCATTAATATATATGGTATAACATTATATAGAATACAAGCATTAAAAGATTTTAATAATGTAAAAGCAGGAGATTTAGGTGGTTATATTGAGAAAGAATTTAATTTATCTCAAGATAATAATTGTTGGATCTCTGAAAATGCAAAAATCTGGGGAAATGCAAAAATCTTTGGAAATGCAGAAATCTGTGGAGATGTAGAAATCTGGGGAAATGCAAAAATCTTTGGAAATGCAAAAATCTTTGAAAATGCAAAAATCTATGGAAATGCAAAAATCTGGGGAGATGCAGAAATCTTTGGAAATGCAGAAATCTGGGGAAATGCAGAAATCTTTGGAAATGCAAAAATCTATGGAGATGCAAAAATCTGTGAAGATGTAGAAATCTTTGGAAATGCAGAAATCTGGGGAAATGCAAAAATCTGTGGAGATGTAGAAATCTGGGGAAATGCAAAAATCTTTGAAAATGCAAAAATCTATGGAAATGCAAAAATCTGTGAAGATGTAGAAATCTTTGGAAATGCAAAAATCTTTGGAAATGCAGAAATCTTTGGAAATGCAAAAATCTGTAGAGATGTAGAAATCTTTGGAAATGCAAAAATCTGTGGAGATGTAGAAATCTGGGGAAATGCAAAAATCTCTGAAAATGCAAAAATCTTTGGAAATGCAAAAATCTTTGGAAATGCAGAAATCTCTGAAAATGCAAAAATCTTTGAAAATGCAAAAATCTCTGGAAATGCAAAAATCTGTGGAGATGTAGAAATCTGGGGAAATGCAAAAATCT